>NZ_DAIPIW010000039.1:5447-22696 GCF_036770585.1 Yoonia sp.
TAGGCGACGATGATATCACCCAGACGCTTTTGCAGATCGTCGAGGTTGCGGGCAAGACACAGGATCGCCATGACCTCGGAGGCGACGGTGATGTCGAAACCTGCCTCGCGCGGGAAACCGTTGGCGACACCACCCAGGCTGGCGGTGATCTGGCGCAGGGCGCGGTCGTTCATGTCCATCACACGGCGCCAGACGACGCGGCGGATGTCGATATCCAGTTCATTGCCCCAATAGATGTGGTTGTCGATCATCGCCGACAGCAGGTTGTGGGCCGAGGTGATCGCGTGGAAGTCACCGGTGAAGTGCAGGTTCATGTCCTCCATCGGCACGACCTGCGCATAGCCGCCACCGGCAGCGCCACCCTTCATGCCGAAGCATGGCCCGAGCGAGGCTTCGCGAATGCAGATCGCCGCCTTCTTGCCGATGGCATTCAGCCCGTCACCCAGACCGACGGTCGTGGTCGTCTTGCCCTCGCCGGCGGGGGTCGGGTTGATCGCGGTGACAAGGATCAGCTTGCCGTCGGCGCGGTCCTGCACGCTGTCGATCAGGCGCTGGCTGACCTTGGCCTTGTCGTGGCCGTAAGGCAGCAGATCGTCGCTGTCGATGCCCAGCTTGGCACCGATGTCCTGAATGGGACGCTTGCTGGCCGCGCGGGCGATCTCGATATCGGATTTGTATTCCATGGATGGCTTCCCTGATCCTTGGCTTGCGCCGGTGTTGTTCAGGCCGCTTCTAGCGGCTGCGCTTGGCGCCATGAACGGTGATTGCGACATATTCATCGCCGGAATCGGCGAAGAGCGCCGCTTCCGTTTCGGATCAGAAACCTAAGGCTGCCAGGCGCGTTGGTCCGGCACATGCAGGCGGACCGTGTCGCCGATGCGCATCTTCCCCTCACGTTCGACCCAAGCGGTGACGCCGCGCTTGCCCTTGGCAGCGGCCTTGAACTTGTCACCTGCCCCCGGATGGGCCGCATTGATCGGCTTGGCAGGCAGATGGCAGGGGCGGTTTTCCATATCCACGACCAGCGTCGCACCATCCGGCATCTGCAACCGCGATGAGGGCGGCAGATGGGTAAAGTCGGGGATACCGCTGATCATCAGCGAGGCGCCGATCAGGGCAGGGTTCAGCGCGTCCAACCCACAAGCGGCGGCAATCGCGGCAAGCTCTTCGGCCGAAACCACGGACAACTGCCGGACGTTTCGGATCTCGGTGCCGCGTGGATGCTGGCTGACGACACGGCTGCAGGACGGGCGCGTCAGGCCGCCATGCGCCTCGCCGGGGATGCCCGCAAAGGTAAGCTGCGCCTCGTCCAGACCACTGGAGGCAAGTGCCGCGTCACGATCCGCGACCAAGCCGATCCAGACAATCGTTCCGGTGATTTCCGTTGGGGTAAGGGCGGGCATCGGGGTCTCCGTTCTGGCGTTGTCAGCGGCAGTATCGGACACCCTGCGCCCGAGACAACCCAAATCACGCGCACAACGAAAAACGCCGCCCCGAGGGGCGGCGTCCGTCTGGATCAGGTCGAGGGTTCCGGTTCCATCCCGCCGTCAGACGCGCGCGGCTTCTTGGGCTTGGTCTTGGGGATCGCCGTCACCGAAGGCGTGCCGCCTGCAGGCGGCGTATCATCGGCGTCCGGGCCGATATGCGGCGGTTCGCCCGCCATCACCCGCTTGATCTCGTCCCCGGTGAGGGTTTCATATTCCAGCAAACCTTGCGCGAGACGCTCGAACTCTTCGTTCTTTTCCAACAGGATGTTGCGCGCGGTTTCGTAGCCCTGCTGAATGAACGAACGCACCTCTTCCTCGATCAGCTCTTTGGTGCTGGCAGAAACCGACAGACCCGCCGTATTGCCCGAATAGCCTTCATGCGCCTCGGCGTAGTCGATGTTGCCGACCTTGTCGGACATCCCCCAGCGCAGCACCATGGCGCGGGCCAACTGGCTGGCCTGCTGGATATCGCCTGCGGGGCCGTTCGAGACCTGATCGGCACCATATTTGATGATCTCTGCGGCCTTGCCTGCCATCGTCATCGCCAGACGCTGGTGGCATTCGTCCTTGAACATGTTGAGGCGGTCCATTTCCGGCAGGCTCATCACCATGCCCAGCGCACCACCGCGCGGAATGATCGTCGCCTTGTAGACCGGATCACACTTCGGCAGGCTGATCCCGACGACGGCATGGCCAGCCTCGTGGTAGGCGGTCATTTCCTTCTGTTCGGCGGTCATCACCATCGAGCGCCGCTCGGCCCCCATCATGACCTTGTCCTTGGCGGATTCGAAGTCGATCATGGTGACGAACCGGCGCCCAACACGGGCCGCCATCAAGGCCGCCTCGTTCACAAGGTTCGCCAGATCCGCACCCGAGAACCCCGGCGTGCCGCGCGCGATGATGCGCAGGTCTACGTCAGGACCCAGCGGGATCTTGCGGGCGTGCACGCCAAGGATCTTTTCGCGGCCCTTGATATCGGGATTGGGCACCGTGACCTGACGGTCGAAACGGCCCGGACGCAAGAGTGCCGGGTCAAGCACATCGCGGCGGTTCGTGGCCGCGACGATGATGACGCCTTCATTGGCCTCGAACCCGTCCATCTCGACCAAAAGCTGGTTCAACGTCTGTTCCCGCTCGTCGTTGCCGCCGCCGTAACCCGCCCCACGGGACCGGCCTACGGCGTCGATTTCGTCGATAAAGACGATGCAGGGCGCATTCTTCTTGGCCTGTTCGAACATGTCGCGCACGCGCGAGGCACCCACACCGACGAACATTTCCACAAAGTCCGACCCCGAGATGGTGAAGAACGGCACACCGGCCTCGCCCGCGATGGCGCGGGCCAGCAGGGTCTTACCTGTCCCCGGAGGCCCGACAAGCAGCGCACCCTTGGGGATCTTGCCGCCGAGGCGGCTGAACTTCTGCGGATTGCGCAGAAACTCGACGATCTCTTCCAGTTCTTCCTTGGCCTCATCGATGCCGGCCACATCATCGAAGGTCACGCGACCATGCTTTTCGGTCAGCAGCTTTGCACGGCTCTTGCCAAAGCCCATCGCACCGCCACGGCCACCACCCTGCATCCGGTTCATGAAGTAGACCCAGACACCGATCAGCAGCAGGAACGGCAGAATGCTGAGCAGGAAGGCTTGGAACACGGATTCTTCCTGGCTACGCGCTTCGACAGGCACGCCAGAGTCGATCAGCAGGTTGGTGATCTCGGCATCCTGCGGTTTGATCGTCGTGAAGGTGCGGTTTCCTTCGACAAACCGAACGGTTTCCCCGTCGATGACAACCTCGGAGACATTGCCGGACCGCACAGCCTGAACGAATTCGGAATAGCTGCGTGCCTGGGAATTCGTGCTGCCCGGCGGGCTGCTGAAGAGGTTGAACAGGGCCAGAACCATCAGGAACAGGACGACCCAAAAAACCATATTACGCGCGTTGCCCAAGGGGGATGCTCCTTCAGTGATCGGGAAGTGGAGCGACAGAGTCGCGTCACAAGCGTTTCGTCTAAAATAGAGACCAATGCCTAATCTTCAATGGGAAACGCCCCAGAATGGAAATCCGCGACAATGCGCGCAGACCAGCCGTTGCCCAGTCCTGCCAGCGGTGCCGCGATCAGGCTGCCGTCCTGCCAGACCGACGGCGTCGCCAAAAGCGTGGTGCGGGGCAATCGCGTGGCGCGCCAGTCAGGGCAGTCCTGCACCGCCTCACCCAAGGCGCGGACAGACATCCCCGGCAGGAACGGACCGGCAATCTGCCAACGGTGATCCCAGCGGATCACTTCCTGTCCTGCGGTCAGGATCGTCTCGTCGGTGGCGGCTGCCTCGCGTGTCAGCCTGACAGACCCGGCGGCCTCGGGCGAGATCAGGACGCCGCCCAGTGTCACTGTCCGGCCCGATCGTGCATCGTCAGCCGCCTTTCGCAATTGCACAAAGCGCGGTCGGTAGGTCTGGCCAGCGACCCAGCACACAGCGGCTGCGAAGACGCGGCGCGGGACGTCCGCGCCCCCAAGCTCCAGCGCCGCTTCCGACACCAGCAAATCCCCCGCCGTTTGTCTGACATGGTCGCGCGCAAAGGTCTGCGCTGCCAATTGCAGCGACATACGCGCCGCCTGCATGTGATCGACGGTCTGCAAAAGCCGCTTGCGGGTCAGGCCCAGCGCGGCGAGCTGTGGCAACATCTGGCGCGCGCGGATGCGGTCGAAGCCGGGGTCGTCATTGCTTGGGTCATCGCTCCAGCCGATCCCGTTTCCGGTCAACCATTCGCGCAAGTCATCGCGCGTGATGCCCAAGAGCGGGCGTCCGATCATCAGGCCATCGCGCAGGGATCGTCGCGACATACCGGCAAGACCGTCCACCCCCGACCCGCGGGCAAGGCGCATCAGGGCGGTTTCAAGCTGATCATCTTCGGTGTGGCCCGTCCAGACCCACCGCGCGCCCTGCGCAACCGCGATCCGCCGCAGGCAGGCCCATCGCCCCTCCCGTGCCGCCGCTTGCAGGTTGCCCTGCCCTGACCACGCCCAGTCTTCGATGTGATGCGTCAGACCAAGTGCATGGGCCTGGCGCGCGACCTGCGCGATCTCTTCGGTGGCCCCGGCACGAAGTCCGTGGTTGACCGATACGACCACCAAAGCCTCGCGCGGGACCACCTGCGCGGCCAGATACATCAAAGCGGTCGAGTCGCCGCCCCCGGAGACGGCCAGAATGATCGGTGTCGGAAGGTCGCCGAATGCAGCCACCGCATCAGCAAATCTTTGTTCCAGAAGCTGCGCTACTGGCATCCAAAGGCGCGCATTTCGGCCTGTGCCACTGCGACTGTCGGATGGCCGGGAAAGCGGACGTTCACCTCGGCCAGCGTCAGGCAGGCGTCCTGTATCTGCCCGATCCGGCCAAGCGAGGCCCCAAGCTTGTAAAGCGCGTCAGGGGCGACCGGTCCGGCAGGATTGCCGGAAAACGATTCAAGATAGGCGCGGGCCGCATCCGTCGTGCGGCCCAGCCCCTCAAGTGCTTCGCCACGCATGAACTGGACCCGTGCCGTCAGGGGGCTGCCGGGGTAACTGGTCACGAAGGACGCAAGTTGATCCACCGCCCCCTGATAGTCGCCCGCATCCAAGGCCGCCCGTGCACGGTCGTAATCGCCCTGCTCGCCGATCGCCAGCGCGGGACCACCAGTATCGGGAACGACCATTGTGGTTGGCGTTCCGGTGATTTCCAGCCCGCCCAGCGGCGTATCGTCCAATTGGCCGATATCGCAGGCCGGTTCCAACTCGCACAGGCGGAAATTCAGATCGCCGATCCTGTTGTTGGCGTCCGCCGTGATCCGGTTGATCCGGAACTCCAGCTCTTCCGAGCGCGACGTCAGCCGCTGCAACTCTGCCTCGATCGCGTTCAGACGCTCCAGCGGGGTGTTGCCGACCGGACCGGTGGTCAGGCCACCTGTGGTCGACAATTCCCGATTGAGGCGCTGGACCTCGACAAACAGCACCGCCAGTTCCTGCCGGATGTCTGCCAGGGTCTCGCCCTGCGCGATGGCAGGCAGCGGTGTCAGCAAAAGGGCGCAGGTAACGATGAAACGGTGCAGCATTGGGGGTCCTTCGGTCTTGTTCAGCTTGTGATAGCCGAGAACGACAAGACGGTCACGGCCCGACGGTTCTGCGAATAGCACGATTCGTCGGAACAGATCTGGATCGGACGCTCTTTGCCGAAGCTGGTCACCTCGAGGCGGTTGGCCGGCACGCCGCGCGACACCAGATATTCGCGCACCGCATTGGCACGGCGGAAGCCCAGGGCGAGGTTGTATTCGCGTGTGCCCTGTTCGTCGGCGTGTCCTTCGATCACGGCGCGGTAGTCGGCGTTGGCCAGAAGCCAGCGGGCCTGACCGTCAAGGATCGCCTGTCCTGTCGGCGAGATCGTGGACTGGTCCACCGCGAAGAGAACACGGTCACCGATGGTCTGGTTGAAGTAGGCGGGGCTGGTGGGATCGCTGGCCGAACCGGCCAGACCTGCGTTCAGACCGTTTGCCCCGCCCTGACCATTCACCCCACCGGCACCACCACCAAAGCGGTTGGGGTTGGTGCAGGCGGCTGTCGCCAGGATCAGCAGCAGGGCTGTCACTTTGGAAAAGACTGTCATGGGTTTCATCCTGTTTATGAACTGCTCGTTTATTCTTGGGGTGACCCTAGCACGGCTTTCCGTCCGGGGGAATCACACATCATT
Source organism: Yoonia sp. (assembly GCF_036770585.1). GTDB lineage: Bacteria > Pseudomonadota > Alphaproteobacteria > Rhodobacterales > Rhodobacteraceae > Yoonia. The sequence continues at coordinate 11,650 of NZ_DAIPIW010000039.1, forward strand.
ACGGCTGCAACGGTCCCCACGACGGATCGGACGCCCCGCTTTGCAGCGGCACGGCCCGCAGGTTGCGGCCCGAGATATCCACCGAATAAAGCGAGGTCGACCCCGCCGCACCTTGGGTTTCGCGGCTGAACATGATCACGCGGCCATTGGGCGACCATGTCGGGCCCTCATCAAGGAAGGACGAGGTCAGCAACCGCTCTTCGGACCCGTCCGTGCGCATCACCCCGATATGAAACCGGCCTGCGTTCTGCTTGGTGAAGGCCACCAGATCGCCACGCGGCGACCAGACGGGGGTGCCATAGCGCCCGGGCCCAAAGGAAATCCGCCGCGCCTCGCCGCCGTTGGCGGACATGATGTAAAGCTGCTGCGACCCCGAGCGGTCACTTTCAAAGACGATCTGGCTGCCGTCGGGCGAGAGGCTGGGTGCCGTCTCGATCGAGGGGGCGGACGTCAGCCGCGAGTGCTGGCCGGTGTTCAGATCGGTGCGGTAGATATCGGTATTGCCGCCATTCGAAAGACTGTAGATCACCGACTGACCATCGCGCGAGAAGCGCGGCGAAAACGCCATCTCGCCCGGGGCAGTCGGCAGTTGCTGGCGTCCGACCGTGGCAACATTCAGGACATTGATGCGCGGAAAGCCGGACTCGAAGCTGGTGAAAAGCACGCGGTCGCCGTTGGGTGAAAAGCGCGGGGCAAGAACGATCGTGCTGCTGTCGGTCAGGAACTGCACGTTGGCCCCGTCATAATCCATGATCGCGAGGCGCTTCTGGCGGTTGTCCTTCGGGCCGCTTTCGGCGACGAAAACCACACGGCTGTCGAAATAGCCGCCCTCGCCGGTGATGCGGCTATAGACGGCGTCGGCCACCTTGTGGCCCATGCGACGCCAGCCGTCCGTCGTGCCCACAAATTGCAGCCCCTGCCCCAGCTCTTGCCCCGAAAAGACATCATAGAGACGGAACTTGACGGTCATCTGCGTGCCATTGACCGCAACCGCACCCGTCACAAGGGCCTGGGCATTGATCGCCCGCCAGTCGGGAAAAGAGACTGGCTGCGAAAAAGAAGAGATCTGGCTGATGAAGGCGCCCGAAGGTATCTCGCGGAAGAGGCCCGTGCCCGCCAGATTCTGCACCACAAGGCGAGAAATATCGCTGGCAAGCTGTTCCGCCCCCGCCGTTTCGGCCTGAAAGACCGGAGCGGCAAAGGTGATCGGCTCGATCACCCCGTCAGTGATCGTCAGTCTCAGTGGGCCGCTCTGCGCCATGACCGGTCCTGCAAGCAGGAGGGCCACCAGAAGTGTCATCAGTCGTTTCATCATCTCTGCCTCACTCGGGACCTATGGCCCAATCGCCTTCTATCATTTCAACCGCGCCGATGTAATCTGTCCACTCACAAACCTGCGCATGTCATCGCCTACCGCAACCGCATCCCGCTGGGATCAAAGGTGATCACAACGTCCTGCCATTGGTCGTATTTGTCGGCCGGAAGGTCATAGCCCCCCGACTGGCAGCGCAGAATCGCGCGGCGCGCCGCCTCGAATGCCGTGTTTGTCGCGGATTGATCACCGTCGGATGACAGCAGGCGCACCTCGTTGCCGCGCACCGTGCCGTCGCGATCCAGACTGAACCCGACCTCGACAGTGACCCGTGCCGCCACCGAGCCGGGGTCCACGTTCCAGCAGCGATTGACCGCAAGTCGGAAGCTGTCCCGCTCGGATCCCGTCATCGGCGGCCCGGCTGCGACAGCAGGGCCGGGACTGGGCGTGCTGAGTGCGGACTCGAGCGCTGCGGCTACGTCATCCTGCGGTGGCGCGGGCGCCTGTTCCTGCGGCGCGGGTGGTGTCGGCGCGGTCTCGGCGACCGCGGCAGGTTCCGGTTGTGGTGCGGGCCGGCTTGGCCGCGTCTGTGGACGTGCAGAGGTCGTTGGGGCCAAATCCTCTGGCACGATCTGGGTCGTGGTCTCTTCCGGTGCGGTCGCCACTTGCTCTTCGGCGACGACTTCGGCCGCAGCGCTATCGTCGGGAACCACCGCGTCACGCACGACATCATCAACCGCTGCATCGGGTGGCGGCGGCGCATTCAGCGTCGAAGCGACGGTCGGCGCGCGTGGCGGTGTCGGCGTGTCGCTTTCCGGCAGGTCGGGCAAAGGCGGCGTCGGTTCGGGAACGGCAGGTGCGGGCGGTGTGTCCGCCACCTCTGCCTCGGCCGGAGGCGGCGGCGGCGGCGGCGGCGTTTCGCTGACCGGAGGCGTGACAGGCGCAGGCGGCGGCGGCGTCTCGGCGGGGGTCTCGGCCACAGGCGGCGGCGGTGTTTCAGAGACGAGCGGCTGCGCGGGCGGGGCAGGCTCGCCTGTTCCCGGCTCGGGTGTGCGTGCGGCGCGCAACTGATCGAATTCCTCGCCCGAGATGACCGAGACATCCATCGTCTCGATCCGCAGCGGGGCGGCATTCATCCCCCAGCCGACAATCAGCCAGCCGATCAGACCGATGTGGCCTGCTGTAGAGATGATCGTGCCGGGCGTCGCCATGGCTTATCCGTCTGCGCCATCCATGGGCATGGTGTCTGTCACAAGACCAATGTCCGAAAACCCGCCCGCATTGAGCAGCCCCATGATCATTGCAACCCTGTTCCAGTCGTTGCGGCCATCGGCGCGCAGGAAAATCTTGTTGCTGTTGCGCTCGGCGGCGATGGCCTGCAGGCGGGTGACAAGCGCCGCGACCTCGACCTCGGTTTCCTGAATCATCACGCGGCCATCATTGGTGACGGTGACTGTCAGCGGTTCTTCTTCATCGCCGGGCAGTGCCGTCGCGGCGGTTTCCGGCAATTCCACCGGCACCCCGACAATCGACAGGGGTGCCGCGACCATGAAGATGATCAACAGCACCATCATCACATCCACGAAAGGCGTGACGTTGATCTCTGACATCGGGGAACTGCGACGCGAACGGCGGCGCTGTCTTCTGCCGCCGTCGCCGCCACCCTGGATTACGCCTGCCCCCATCGTCAGCTGTCCAGCTGGCGGCTGAGGATGGTCGCGAATTCATCGGCAAAGGCCTCGTATCCGCTGACGATCCGGTCGCTGTCGGACGACAACTTGTTGTAGTAGATCACCGCCGGAATAGCGGCCAGCAGGCCCAGACCTGTCGCCAAAAGCGCCTCGGCAATCCCGGGCGCAACAACGGCAAGGTTGGTCGTCTGCGCTTCGGCGATCTCGATAAAGGCATTCATGATGCCCCAGACGGTCCCGAAGAGACCGACGAAGGGGGCGGTGGACCCGACAGTCGCAAGGATCGGCAGGCTCTTTTGCAGCCGTGCGGCCTCTTTCGCGATGGCCACATCCATCGACCGGTCGATCCGTGCGGTGGCATTGGCGATCAGCCCGCCATCCTCGCGATGGGACCTGCGCCATTCCAGCATGCCTGCGGCGAATATCTTTTCGGACGCCCCGTCAGGATCGGGGCCGATCTCTTCGAACAGCCCATCCAGCGGCTCGCCGGACCAGAAGGCGCGGTCGAAGATTTCGGCCTCGGCCCGCGCCCGGCGGTATTGCAAGGTCTTGTCGATGATGACAGCCCAGCACCAGACCGAGGCTACGATCAGCATGATCATGACGATTTTGACGGTAATTGTCGCGCGCGCGAACAATGCCCACATTGTGAATTCGTGTGCTGCTTCCATGTGCCTGCTCTGCCTCTGGCCCGATTATGGGCTCTGATATGGCAGCAGACTACGCGATTGCTTGGCGGAAATCCAATATATCCCGCATCACATCTGCGAAATGACGCTGGGTGCTAATGGACCGAGCGGCGGATCGCCGCCGGAAGACGAGCAACGGCCCCCTCGGGGGTCATGCAGATGATCGTGACAAGCGCCGAAAACAGCAGGTTTTCGCCCTTCTTGACATCCTGCCGCACGACAAGCCGCACGCCCGACCCCGGCTCCATCCGCGTTTCGACCACCAGATCATCGTCGAAACGGGCCGGTGCCAGATAATCCGCCTCGACCCGCCGGACCGCAAAAACCAGCCCCTCGGCCTTCATCTGCACCTGATCGACGCCCAGCTCTTTCACCCACTCGCTGCGCGCGCGTTCGATGAATCTGAGGTAATTGGCATAATAGACGATCCCCGCCAGATCGGTGTCTTCATAGTAAACGCGAACCGGAAAGCGATGGATCATGAGGGCACCCTGATCCGCGCGGCAAGGCGCATGGCATGGCTGGGGTCATCGGCAAAGGACGGCATGACCGGATCATAGGCCGCACGGATCACATCCGCCACCTCCGGCCGCAGAACGGCGTTGCCCTTGATCACCGCCAAAGGTGACCCATCCATGAAAGCCCTGTCCGACCACAAAAGGATCGTCTGCACCGCCTGGCTCAGCGCCAGCGTCTCGGCCGGGACCGCCGCGAGGTGATCGTCCATCCGCAAAAAGACAAAGGCCGCGCGGATCGCGCGGGCGTCGTCGAAGCGGAAAATGCGGTATTGGTTGGCATCGGCCCCCTGCAAGCGCGCGACCAGCGGTTTCAGGTCAGGGACAAGGCTGTCCAGATGCGGCACGTCTTCCAATTCGGACCAGTCACGGCAAAAGAAGACCATCAGGTTCGCGCCAAGCTCGGGATCGGTCTCGGCCATCTTGTGACCCGCGAGGGCCACCACCGCCTCGATCGCGCCCTTGAAGACCGACAATGTCGCGTCCTGCATGCCAAAGACAACCGGCACGATCGGCCGCCCCCAGCGGGCAAAGACATATGCACCGTCAGAGCGTGTGAAATAGGAGGCCATATCGCTTGTCATCTTGTTTCAAATACTCCCGTCCGAGGTATCGGGCCGATCAGCCAAACAGGTCCGTCTGCCCTTTCGGTGCCGCCAGCCCCAGATGCGTCCACGCCGCCTGCGCCAGCATCCGCCCGCGCGGGGTGCGCTGGATCAGGCCTTTCTGCAAAAGATAGGGTTCGATCACATCTTCCAGACTGTCGCGGCTTTCCGACAATGCCGCCGACAAGGTCTCGATCCCGACCGGCCCGCCTGCATAGCTTTCGGCAATCAGGCGCAGATAGCGGCGGTCGGCATTGTCGAGCCCCAGATGATCGACGCCAAGCCGCGTCAGGGCGCGGTCCGCAATCGCTTGGGTGACGGTGCCGTCGCCCTCGACAATCGCGAAATCCACGACGCGGCGCAGCAACCGCCCCGCAATCCGCGGTGTCCCGCGGGCGCGGCGGGCAATCTCGCGCGCCCCTTCCGGCGCAGCAGGCGCCCCCAGCAGGCGGGCACCGCGCGTGACGATCTCGTGCAACTCGTCCTCGGAATAGAACTCCAGCCGCGTGGGGATGCCGAAACGGTCGCGCAGGGGCGTCGTCAGCAGACCCATGCGGGTCGTCGCACCCACAAGCGTGAAGGGCTGCAATTCGATCCGCACGGTGCGCGCAGCGGGCCCTTCACCAATCACCAGATCAAGCTCGAAATCCTCGAGCGCGGGGTAAAGCACCTCTTCCACCGCAGGGTTGAGCCGGTGAATCTCGTCGATGAACAGCACATCGCGTGCTTCGAGGTTGGTCAGGATCGCCGCCAGATCACCCGCCTTGGCCAGCACCGGACCCGAGGTCAAGCGGAAATTCACCCCCAACTCGCGCGCCATGATCTGCGCCAGCGTCGTCTTGCCCAGACCGGGGGGGCCGTGAAACAGGGTATGATCCATCGCCTCGCCCCGCCTGCGGGCACTTTCGATGAAGACCGACAGGTTCGCGCGCGCCTCGCGCTGGCCGATGAAGGCATCCAGCGTCTGCGGCCGCAAGGCGCGGTCGGCGTCCTCGGGCTGCGCCTCGGGGCGAAGGGTGGGATCGGGGTGTTGCATTAGTTTTCGTTTAGCCCGAACACGCGGGTATGTAACCGCTCTTTCCACGAATTCTCGACCGATACCACTTCGTTAGCCGTCGCCGCCGGTGAAAGTAGTTGCAATATGGAGAACCGGAATCTGTTGGGGTCTCGTTGTTTCAGGTTTGCAGTGACGCCTAGGCTACCGCTCGTATGTGCTTGCCAACGGCCGTAAAGATTCTCATGGCCATAAGCGGAGCCAACATACCGTGCACCATCGGTCTCATCGATGATTAGGTAGACACCGCGCCAGTGTTGCAGCTTTTCGCGCCACGATTTCGGCAAAGTCTTCATTGTGCCAGGTGGAACAACAAAAGTCTCCCAGTCTGGAGCTGGCGGAGCGGTGATCGCTTCAGGGGCCAACTCGAGTATCGGTGCGTTCAGGTTCTCAGCCAACCTCACATATGTCCGCCCTACCGGCACACCGATCTTCAGACGAAAACGAAGGTCGGTGAGGTGGTCCGTCAATGCTGTCTCGAAATGCAGCTGCGTTTCAAACCGAGCGGTGTTGATTGATGGCGCTGTATCTGTCGCGCCGTAGTCAAGTTCTAGTTCTCGAAATCTTCGATCGCAGTAAATCTCTGTAGTGAGTTTCTCCGACACAGATACGATCTCAAAGAGACCCACAAACAGCATTGTTCCCTCCGACAAGGGAATGAAGCTTGTGAAGAACCTCCGCTTGTACAAAGTGGACGCTGCCCGGGCCGCATGGACAGACTGATAGGCTTCAAAAAGATCTGGGCGCTCATAAGCCAATGCGGGAAACATACGTCGGAGGGGCTGCAGTCTGCTAGAGTGCAGGACGACAGCAACCGTCTGCAGTTCCAGTCCTGTAGTTTTCAAGACATCTGCAAGCTGCACCACCTACCCCTTCGGTGCCAAGAGCTTCAAGGCGGCGCGGATCAGGGTCGATGTATCGGCGTCGGGATCGGCCCCGCGTGCCTCTGCCACGGCACTGGCCGCCTCGCCCGGTCCGTAGCCGAGGTTGGCCAGCGCCGACAGGGCCTCGGCCTGGGCCGGGTTCGCGCGCGGGGGCGTTGCCGCCTTGACCACGCGCGCATCCTCGATCACCGCGTCGCCGGTTGCCTCGGCCAATGCGCCGCCCATGGCCATCACGGATGGGGCCTTGTCCTTGAGTTCGATGGCGACGCGCTGTGCCGTCTTCGGCCCGACGCCCTTGGCTTTGGCGATCGCGTTCCAGTCGCCCAGCGCAATCGCGCGGCTGACGCCATCCGCCCCCAATGTCCCCAAAATCGCCAACGAGGCCTTCGCCCCGATCCCCTGCACCGACATCAGCAGGCGGTGCCATTCCTTTTCCACCAGCGAGGTGAAGCCGAAAAGCTGGAGGTTGTCCTCGCGCACCAAAAGATCGGTATAGAGCGCCACAGCCTCGCCGTTGCGGGGCAATCCGGCCATCACCCGATCCGAGACATAAACGATGTAGCCCACACCGCGCACGTCGATCAGCACATGATCCGCCGCGCGATAATCCAGCCGACCGGCAATCTTGCCGATCATGCCCCCGCCCTCGCAAGGGCCGCTGCCAGCGTGTTTTGGGATTGCGCGTGGAACGCGTGGCAGATTGCAATGGCCAGCGCGTCGGCGGCATCCGGTCCTGCAAGCTGCACGCCCGGCAACTGGATCTTTACCATGTGTTCGATCTGCTGCTTGGCGGCATGGCCGACACCGACGACGGCCTTCTTGACCGCGTTGGGTGCATATTCGCCGATCTCGACACCCGCCTGCGCCGGCACCAGCAGCGCAATCGCCCGCGCCTGCCCCAGTTTCAGCGTGGCGACGCCATCCTTGTTCACGAAGGTCTGCTCGACCGCGGCGGCGTCGGGACGGTATGTCACGAAGATTTCGGTCAGTTGCTGATGCAGCGACAAAAGGCGGGGCGCAAGATCACCAGCCTGCGAGTGGCAGACACCATTGGCAACATGGCTGATTCGGGAACCCGAGACGTCGATGACCCCCCACCCCATGTTGCGCAGGCCCGGATCGATCCCCAAAATGCGCATTGCTCGCCTCGGTTTCATTTCTGTTGCAAAATTGCTAGCACAAAACGCGAACACAGGCCAAGCGCGTTACGCGTCCGCGATGCCGCTACCTTGGTTGAATTTGTCCCGAATACGCCCCCTGAACGGCTGAAAGCGACGCGGGATTGCCCTTTTAAATAAGGCGTTCGTCACATTTCTGTCGGAATTCGGAGACATGCAAAAAACGCATATGACCCATGTAAAAATGACACTGGCAATCACTGTTTCGGCCTCCTATCTGGCGCTCATCGGATACCACGCTGCTATGCAGCATTACCAAAGGACAATGGCTATGGCCGTTTTTGAAACAACCCGCCCCGCTGCCGGCCTTTCATTGGGCCGGATCTCCGGTTTCTTCGTTTCCGCATTCGGCGCTGTCGCCGCATGGAACGATGCCCGCGTGACCCGCAACTCGCTGTCGAAACTTTCGGCACGTGAACTGGACGATATCGGTCTGTCCGCAGGCGATATCGACAACATCTCCGAGCGTCTTTCTCGCTAAGATCGGTTCGATCGAACACAAAAGGCCGCGTCCGATGGGCGCGGCCTTTTCGTTTGTCAGACTGCTGTCGCGATCAGTCCGCTGCGACCAATGGCTGAACGAAACCTGCAATCGCCAGCGTTGCCGGATCAGGCTGCATCACCCAGGCCCCGGCACGTTCCATGGCGGTGCCCGCCTGAAGCGAAGCGATCCTTTCGGCATAGCCGCTTTCACCCAGGTAGGCGAAAAGGAAACCCTTGAACAGGAAGCCGATCGCCAGAAGGATCAGCAGACCTTTCAGCGGAAAGCGCGGCCGGTAGGCGCGCGGGCGGGCGACGATCAGCCCGTCTGAATTGACGCGGCGCACAACACCATTGGCCATCTTTTCATGGCGGCGGTTGATCTGCTTAACTCTTTTATCAAATGGGACGTTCGGTTGCACCGTACACCCTCCAGCAATTTATCTAATCGTTGTATTATCGGGTGGAAAACCTACCAAAACAAGAAGAATCAGGACAACCTAACCTTTGGCCAACAAGAATAGGTCACTTTTTGCCCAAGATTAGCGTGGTCCAGTCACCAATCACCGCTTCTTGCAGCAGATTGAACCCGTTGCGTTGATAAACCGCGGTGACCTCTGCGGCTTGCTCGTTCAGGATACCTGACAGAATCAAGCGTCCACCCGCGACCGATTGGGCCGATATTTCAGGGGCAAGCGACACAAGCGGACCTTTGAGGATATTCGCAAAGATCAGGTCATAGGGCCCCTCGTCCTGCAAGGCGGGCGCGGCAAGCCCTGCGGCCACGACACAATTCACGCGCCCCGCCAGACCATTCGCGATGACATTCGCCTGCGCCACCTCGATCGCGACCGGATCGATGTCACTGGCGATGATCGCGCCCTGCACGACCTTTGCCGCAGCCATCGCAAGAACAGCTGTCCCACAGCCAAGATCCAGAATCCGCCCGCCCGAGAACCCCTCGGACACGAGGTGGTCAAACGCCTCCAGGCACCCTTTGGTCGTGCCGTGATGCCCCGTCCCGAATGCCATGGCCGCATCGATCAGCAGCGGCACGCGATCTTTCGGGACCTTGTCCGCATCGTGGCTGCCATAGACGAAAAAGCGCCCCGCTTCGACCGGCGCCAATTCGCGCTGCACCTTCGCGACCCAGTCCTGATCGGGGATTTCGGAGATATTGAACGGCTTGGCCCCGTGCAGGGCCGACAGCACCGCCAATGCGGCGGCATCGGGGCGTTGCAGGAAATAGGCCGCAACCTCCCACAGACCCGAGCCGTCCTCGATTTCGAAGACCCCGACGCCCATCGGTTCCGGCTCAAGCGATTCAAGCACCTCGGCAAGGCCATAGGCCGCGTCTTCGCCGGTGATCGTGGTCAATGCGGTAAAGCTGGTCATGCGGGCCTCTTGGGTTGCCCTTGCCGGTTAGGGCGCGAAGGGCGCGCGGTCAAGAGACGGGTCGTGTCAGCGCGGCCCGCGCGACCAGCGCCTCGGCCCATTTGCGATAGATTTCGGGGCCGGGATGGAACCCGTCCTCGGACATCTCGCGCGGATCAAGCGGCTGATCAAACCCGACAAGAGCAACCCCCGCCGCCCCTGCGGCACGCTTGCACAGGGCGGCCTCGAAGATCGCCGCGCGCTGGCCGACGACCCAGCGCAGCGGTTGCGGCAATGCCGGAAAGCGGCCCACGGGCGGCACACCCGAGGCAAGAATCAGCGATGCGCCGCGCTCGTCCCGCAACCGCTGCCAAAGCCGCGATTGTTGGCGCAGAAAGGCCTGAAGACCCGTCCCCTTGGTGACGTCGTTGATGCCGAGTGCGGTCACCACCAGATCGAAGGCACCCTCGATTTCATCAAGCCAGCGCAGCGCGTCGCGCGTGCGCGCACCTGACCGGGCGATCAGGCGGTAGTGGACAGTGCGTTCTTCCGCCAGCCGCGCAACGACCTGCCCGAGAAGAGCGCGATCTTGCGTCCCCGCACCGACACCGGCGGCTGACGAATCACCGATGATCAGCAGACGCAGCGGCGGCCCGCTTCCCGTCTGACCTTCGCGGGGACCCTCGGCTTCGGGCAGCAGCCTGACCGTCCTGCGCACGTAGACGGCCTGCCGGATCAGGACAGGCGCCAAGATAAGCGAGGCAAGGTGATAACCGCGCAAGGCGCCGTCAGACACCGACACCGATCGGGCAGGTCACGCCTGTCCCACCGATCCCGCAATAGCCGTTGGGGTTCTTGGCCAGATACTGCTGGTGATAGCTTTCCGCAAAGTAGAAGGTCGGCGCATCGAGGATTTCGGTCGTGATGACGCCATAGCCCGCTTGCGACAGACGCGGGGCAAATGCCTCTTTCGACGCCTCGGCCGCTGCCTTTTGCGCCGCCGAATAGGTATAGATGCCCGACCGGTATTGTGTGCCGCGGTCATTGCCCTGCCGCATCCCTTGGGTCGGATCATGCCCTTCCCAGAAGACGCGCAGCAGTTCGTCGTATGAGATCACGGCAGGGTCATAGACGACCCGCACCACCTCGTTGTGGCCGGTCTTGCCGGTGCAGACCTCTTCATAGGTCGGATTGGGCGTATAGCCCGCCGCATAGCCGACCATGGTCGATTGCACACCGTCGAGCTTCCAGAACATCCGCTCGAC
>NZ_DAIPIW010000113.1:0-5362 GCF_036770585.1 Yoonia sp.
CAGCCGTTGGTTTCCTGATCTCGGGCCTCAGCCTCGGGGCGATGACCGTTGGCGGCATCGTCGCGGGTCTGCTGGTCGCCGTTCTGACCGGCTTTGTCGCCCGCGTCACCGCCCTGCGCGAAGATGCCTCGATGGCGGCGTTTTACCTGATCTCGCTGGCGCTCGGGGTGCTCTTGGTATCGTTGCGCGGGTCGAACGTGGACCTGATGCATGTGCTGTTCGGCACCGTGCTGGCGCTGAACGATGATGCGCTGATCTTGCTGTGTTCGATCACCACGCTGACACTTGTCACCCTCGCCCTGCTTTTCCGTCCGCTGGTTCTGGAATGCGCCGACCCACGTTTCCTGCGGTCGGTCAGCGGGTGGAGCGGGCCTGTGCATTTCATTTTCCTCGCGCTGGTCGTCGTGAATCTGGTGGCCGGGTTTCAGGCACTTGGCACGCTGATGGCTGTGGGGATCATGATACTGCCCGCCGCCGCCGCCCGATTCTGGTCCGATAGCATCGGCGGCATGATGCTGGCGGCTGCGACCACCGCCGTGATCGCCTCGGTTGGCGGATTGCTGGCCAGCTACCACGCGGGCCTGCCCTCCGGCCCCGCGATCATCCTTGGTGCCGGGATCATCTATCTTTTGTCGCTGGGCTTCGGTCCGGTCGGCAGCCTCACCGCGCGCTACTGGCCGCGCGCCCATCTCTCCTCCTGAAAGGACCTCTCCATGATCACGCGCCGTTTTCTTCTCGCATCTGCCGCCGCCCTCGCCTTCGCCGCCCCCGCTTTCGCGGACGACAAGCTGAAGGTCGTCAGCACCTTCTCGATCCTCACCGACATCGTCGCCAATGTGGGCGGCGACCGGGTCGAGATCATCACCCTCGTCGGCCCCGATGGGGATGCGCATGTCTATCAACCCTCGCCCGCCGACGCGCAGGCCGTGGCGGGTGCTGCCGTAATTGTTGCCAACGGGCTGGGGTTTGAGGGCTGGATGGACCGTCTGGTCGAGGCCTCGGGCACCAAGGCGACCATCGTGACCGCCTCGGACGGGGTCACGCCTATCGCCTTTGGTGAAGAAGAGCATGACCACGCCGAAGGTGAGGCGCATGACCACGATCATGAACATGCCGAGGGAGAGGCCCACGACCATGATCATGACCACGCCAAAGAGGAGGCCGGACATGAAGGCCACGACCACGGTGCCTTTGACCCCCACGCCTGGCAAAGCGTGACCAATGTCGCGCTCTATGTCGGGAACATCGAGCGTGGCCTTGCTGCCGCCGACCCGGAAGGGGCCGACGCGTTCAAGGCCAATGCCGCCGCCTATCTGGCCGAACTCGACATGCTGGATGCAGAGCTTCGCGCCGCTGTCGCCGCCCTGCCCGAAGACCGCCGCACGGTTGTGACCTCGCATGACGCGTTTGGGTATTTTGCCGCCGATTATGGCCTGACCTTCGTCGCACCTCAGGGCGTGTCAACCGAAGCCGAGGCATCCGCGCAGGACGTGGCTGCTCTGATCACCCAGATCAAGGCCGAGAACATAGGCGCCATCTTTGTGGAAAGCATCGCCGATCCCCGCCTTCTGGACCAGATCGCCTCTGAAACGGGGGCCAAGGTCGGCGGCACGCTCTACTCCGACGCGCTGTCGGCTGCTGACGGCCCTGCTGCCACCTATCTGGCCATGATGCGCCACAACCTGTCGCAGCTGACCGCTACCCTGACCAACTGAGGTGACCCTGATGAACGCACAAGTTCCCGTCACCGTCCTCACCGGCTTTCTTGGTGCTGGCAAGACCACGCTTCTGAACCGCATCCTGACCGAGCCGCATGGCAAGAAATACGCCGTCATCATCAACGAATTCGGCGAAACCGGGATCGACAACGAGTTGGTGATCGACGCCGACGAAGAGATCTTCGAGATGAACAACGGCTGCATCTGCTGCACCGTGCGGGGCGATCTGATCCGCATTCTGGCGGGCCTGATGAAGCGCAAGGATTTCGACGGCATCCTGATCGAGACGACTGGCATGGCGGACCCTGCCCCGGTCGCGCAAACCTTTTATGTCGATCAGGACGTAGCCGAAAAGACTCGCCTCGATGCCATCGTGACGGTGGTCGATGCGGTGAACCTGTCCACCCATCTGGACGAAGCGCATGAGGCGGCCGAGCAGATCGCATTCGCCGACATCATCCTTTTGAACAAGGTCGATTTGGTGGATGCGAGCGCCCTGGCCACGGCCGAGGCGCGGATCAAGTCGATCAATCCCTATGCGAAGATCGTAAAGACCGAGAAATGCGGCGTGGCGCTGGATCAGGTGCTGGGCCTTGACGCCTTCAGCCTTGAGCGCGTGCTGGAGATCGAGCCGGACTTCCTCGACGAAAGCCACACGCACGAGCATGAGGAAGATATCACCTCGGTCTCGCTCGCCTCGGACACGCCACTGGATGACAAGAAGTTTCAGGCGTGGTTCGGCAAGCTGCTGCGCGAACACGGGCAGGATATCCTGCGGTCCAAGGGTATTCTGGACTTCAAGGGGCAGGACGAACGGTTCGTGGTCCATGCCGTCCACATGCTGACAGATGGCTCGCCGCTTGGGCCGTGGCCAGCAGGCAAGCCGCGCGGCTCCAAGCTGGTGTTCATCGGCCGCGACCTTGACACCTTCGGGCTGGCTGAAGGCTTCGCGGCCTGCAAGGCGGCCTGATGCCCGTGCTAGAGCGGCACGATCCGCTGGCCCCCATGCGCATCGAACAAGGCGGGCGCAAGTTCGATTTCGATGCCGTGCCGGTTGCGGTGGCGACCGTGGGCGATACGGCCTTCACTGCCTGGGGCGACGGGTGTTTGCGCGCCTTTCGCCCGGGCGTCGAGCCTGAGGTGCTGCACGTTCACAAGGGTGCAGCGCTGTCGATGGTGGCGGAGGCTTCGGGTACAATCCTGACCGGGGGCGATGATGGCCGGTTCTGCCGCATCGCGAAAGACGGCGTCACAGACCTGGCCGAGTTTCCCCGCAAATGGGTGGATCATGTCGCGGCAGGTGCGGGCGGGGTCTTTGCCTGCTCGGTCGGCAACACGGTGCACCTCTGGGACGGCGCGCGGCGCGAGGTGCTGGAGGCGCCATCCACTCCTGGCGGGTTGGCGTTTGACCGCAAGGGCGGACGGCTGGCCGTGGCGCATTACGGCGGTGTCACGATCTGGGCGCGCGACAAGCGCTGCTGGAAACCCACGAGTCTGAAGTGGGCGGGGAGCCATACCGCAGTGTGTTTCAGCCCTGATGATCGGTTTGTCATGACGCGGATGCAGGAGAACGCGCTGCACGGCTGGCGCTTGCGCGACAAGGCAGACCTTCGGATGTCGGGCTATCCGACCAAGGTGAAAGGCTGGGCCTGGGCTGGGAAAGTGCCAATGCTGGCCACCACCGGCGCGGATGAGGCGATCCTTTGGCCCTTTGACGGGGCGCAGGGGCCGATGGGCCGCGGGCCGATGCAACTGGCTTGGGGCGGGCGGGGGTTTGTCACCGCGATCTGCACTCTGCCGGGGCATGAGGCGGTGCTGGCGGGCTATTCCTCGGGCGCGGTGATCTTTTCCGAGATCGACCAGATCGCCGAACCCCGCGCTGTCAAGCGTCCGACAGGGGCGCCGGTGACGCTTCTGGCCGTCACGCCGCTGACCGGCTGGCTGCTGGTGGCTGACGAACGGGGCGGGGTCCTCTGGGCACCCTTGGGCGCAAGCTGATGCTGGGCCTCTTCTCCCGCCGCCCCCGCCCGGATGCCGAGGCCGTTGCCCGGCTGAAAGCTTGGGTGGCCGACCTCATGTCACTGGGCGACAAGGATCACATCGCCATTGCCGAACTCGCCTGCCACGAACCGGGCTGCCCTGATCTGGAAACGGTGGTGACCGTCACGCTTGCCGACAACCGCCGATTTGTGCTGCGCTTTCCGTCGTCGATGGCCGCGGTGACCGAAGCGCAGGTGCAGTCCTTGCGCCCCAATGTCCCGACCCCGTGACCAGCTTTGTGCATCTGATCGAGGGCGACTGTGCAGCGGCCCGCCTGGCCCGCATCGCGGACCTCGCCCGCGCGTCGCGCCATCCCCCCATCATCATGGCCGAAACCGGCGATCAACCCAGTACCCCGCTTGACTGGCTGATGGCCCCCGGCTGCACCTGCTGCCTGCCGGACTGCCACCCGCGTCAGCGCCTCTTGCGCCTTGTGTCGCAAATGCCTCCACAACGCATCCTGATCGACGCAGGCCCACCCGCCGTGGCCGACCGGATCATCGCAATTCTGCGCGCTCTGCCCGTGCGTATGTGCATTAACGTGCTGGCTGCCTGAACGACCGTGTCAATGCGGCAACCCGCAGTCGCAGTCATCTTCATCTTGTGGCAGGTCAACCACCAGCAACAGCCGCGTCTCGCCGGTGCCCGCGATGGGCGGAGAGCGGTGGAGAAGGCCGCAATCCTCGCCCGGCCAGAGCGTGCCACGAAAGATGGCTGCGTCAAAGGGGGCAAGGGCGTCATGCCTTGGGACGCTTCCATCCGCAGCGGCGGGCCCGTATTCGGTGCCGTGACCGCGATAGGTGCACAACAGACGCGCGGCGATCCGGTCACAATGGAACTTGTGGCAGGCGTTGGTCTGGATGACATCAAGGCGAACCTGCACCTGCAGCGTTGCCATGACAGAGCCAAACACTGTGGCCAGAGCGGCTGCATCTGACGCAAGCGTTTGCCGCCCTTGCGAAGGAACCAGGCTGGAGGCATCGCAGGCGGCATGGACTGCCGCCTCAACCTCGGTCACAGCCATTTGCGCCCGCAGGCGCGGCAGCTTGTCTGGTGACAACCCCTCGATCCAGGCGGCGAAGCCCGGATCACGCGGCCTGCGCCACAGTGTTGCCGCGACGCCCGGGTCGTGGATGCGCCTGAGGCCGTCCTCATCTTGAGAGGCGGCCACCCAGACCGCGCGCGGGCGGAGTTTGCGAAGCGCGCCGGTCATGCCGCCTTCGCGTTCCACTGCGGGAAAGGATCGGGAAGCCGGGTCCACGCTTGCGGGGTGAAATCACAGGTGGTTACAAGGGCTGCATTCAGCGCGGCACAAATCGCCTCTCGGTCAAGGTCGGCGCCGATGAAGACGATCTCTTGCCGCCGGTCCCCCCAGGGTTCTGCCCATTTGGCGGCAATCTCCGCCTGCGCATCAGGGTGCTTGGGCAACCGTTCGGCGGGTACCGAAGCCCACCACCGCCCCAGGGGCGTGACCGAAGACATGGCCCCGGCCAAGCTGAACTCGGCCACCCAGTCGGGCCGCGTCGCGATCCAGAAATGGCCCTTGGCGCGGATCACACCCGGCAGGGGACCATTCAGCACGGCATGAACCTTGGCCGGATCGA
>NZ_DAIPIW010000040.1:0-13214 GCF_036770585.1 Yoonia sp.
TCGGTGCGTCTCGATGGCGAGGATATCACCCGCCTTTCCCCGCAAGAGCGCGTGGTCAAGGGCATGGGGTTCGTGCCGCAGGTGCGCAATATCTTCACCTCGATGACCGTCGAGGAAAACCTCGAGATGGGGGCCTTCATCCGCCGCGACGATTTCCGCGATACCATGGCGCAGGTCTATGATCTGTTCCCGATCCTGAAGGAAAAGCGCCATCAGGCGGCGGGCGAGCTGTCGGGCGGGCAGCGCCAGCAGGTCGCCGTGGGCCGCGCCCTGATGACGAAACCCAAGGTTCTGATGCTGGACGAACCGACGGCAGGTGTCTCGCCCATCGTGATGGATGAATTGTTCGACCGCATCATCGAGGTCGCCCGCACCGGTATCCCGATTCTGATGGTGGAACAGAACGCCCGCCAGGCGCTGGAGATTGCGGACAAGGCCTATGTGTTGGTGCAGGGCCGGAATGCCCACACCGGCACGGGCAAGGAACTGCTGGCCGACCCCGAAGTCCGGCGCAGCTTCCTTGGGGGATGATCATGGGACAGACAGGCTCGGCACCAGAAAAGGGTAAGCTCTGATGGATTTTCTCAACGCAATCGTCGCACTTGCGAATTTCGTGATCGTGCCGGGCCTTGCCTATGGGGCGCAATTGGCGATCGGGGCGCTGGGGGTCACGCTGATCTACGGCATCCTGCGGTTTTCGAACTTCGCCCATGGCGACACGATGGCTTTCGGCACGGCGATCACGATCATTGTGACGACGGCCTTGGTCGGTGCGGGGATCACCTTTGGTCCGCTGCCCACGGCCCTGCTGGCCCTGCCGGTCGGGATTGCCGTCACCATCGGTCTTTTGCTGGCAATCGACTGGGGCGTCTACAAATTCTACCGCAAACAGAAGGCCTCGCCGGTTATTCTTGTGATCGTGTCGATGGGTGTGATGTTCGTGATGAACGGGGTCGTGCGCTTCATCATCGGGGTCGGCGACATCAACTTTGCCGATGGCGAGCGCTTCCTGATTTCCGCACGCGATTTCCGCGACATGACAGGCCTTCAGGAAGGGCTGGCGATCCGCACCACACAGGTCATCACGATCGTTGTGGCTTTCGTCGTCATGGCCCTGCTGTTCTGGTTCCTGAACAAGACCCGCACCGGCAAATCCATGCGCGCCTTTTCCGACAACGAGGATCTGGCGCTGCTGTCGGGCATCAACCCCGATTGGGTGGTCAAGGTGACGTGGATGATCGTCGCGGCGCTGGCGACCACGGCCGGTGTGCTTTACGGGCTCGACAAGTCCTTCAAGGCCTTCACCTACTTTCAGTTGCTGCTGCCGATCTTCGCCGCCGCGATTGTCGGGGGCCTGGGCAGTCCGGTCGGCGCCATCGCGGGCGGCTTTGTCATCGCCTTCAGTGAAATCACCATCACCTATGCGTGGAAAAAGGTGCTGACCTACATGCTGCCCGACAGCCTTGCACCGGATGGTCTGGTGCAGCTTTTGTCCACCGACTACAAATTCGCGGTCAGCTTTTCGATCCTGATCATCGTGCTGCTGTTCCGACCTACCGGCCTTTTCAAAGGACAATCCGTATGAGCAACACCGTCAGAGATACCGCGCTTTTCGGCGTCGTCGCGATCCTGTTGATCGGAACGGGCGTGATACAGGGCTGGAACTCGGCCCTCTTGATCCTGAACATGGGGCTGATCTCGGCGATCATGGCCTTGGGCGTGAACCTGCAATGGGGCTTTGCGGGGCTGTTCAACATCGGGGTCATGGGTTTTGTCGCATTGGGCGGCCTTGCGGCGGTCTTGATTTCGACGGAACCCGTGCCCGAGGCCTGGCAGGCCGGTGGTTTGCGCATCATCGCGGGGCTTATCTTCGGCGCGGCGACGGTCGTGGCCGCGGTGATCGCGCAAAAGCGGCTGAAGGGCCGTGCGCGGACCCTGTCGACGCTGGCAATTCTGGTGATCGGTTTCTTCATCTACCGCGCCATCTTCGATCCGGGCAAGGTCGCGGTCGAGGCGGTGAACCCCGCGCTTCAGGGCAACCTCGGCGGGCTGAGCCTGCCGATCATCCTCAGCTGGCCCGTGGGTGGCCTGCTGGCCGCCGGGGCCGCGTGGATCATCGGCAAGACCGCGCTTGGCCTGCGGTCCGACTATCTGGCGATTGCGACGCTCGGCATTGCCGAAATCATCATCGCGGTCCTGAAAAACGAGGACTGGCTGGCCCGTGGCGTCAAGAACGTGATCGGCCTCGACAGCCCTGTCCCCGATGCAATCTCGCTGCAAGGCAATCCGGCCTTTGTGGACACCGTCGCGCGGATCGGCCTTGATCCGGTGGCCGGGTCCACGATCTTCAACAAGGCGGGCTATGCGATCCTGTTCACCATCGTCCTGCTGATCCTGCTTTGGCTGGCGCAAATGGCGCTGAAAAGCCCATGGGGCCGCATGATGCGGGCGATCCGCGACAACGAAACCGCAGCCGAGGCGATGGGCAAGGACGTCACCGCACGCCACTTGCAGATCTTCGTGCTGGGGTCGGCGGTCTGCGGCATCGCAGGCGCGATGATGACCACCTTGGACGGCCAGTTGACGCCCGGCAGCTATCAGCCGCTGCGCTTTACCTTCCTTGTCTGGGTCATGGTCATCGTCGGCGGGTCGGGCAACAACTTTGGTGCGATCCTTGGCGGTATGCTGATCTGGTGGCTGTGGGTGCAGGTGGAACCGCTTGGGCTGGGGTTGATGAACATTCTCAGCAGCGGGCTTGAGGATGGCAGCCCCCTGAAGGATCGTCTGATCGAATCGGCGGCCCATATGCGCTTGCTGACCATGGGGCTTGTGCTTTTGCTGGTGCTGCGTTTCAGTCCCCGGGGCCTGATCCCGGAACGCTAAGACGGAGACAACGATGGCAAGGGTCTTTCGCTGGCTTGTCAGACTGACGACGGCCTTGCTTGTGCTGGCCGTGGCGGCGATTGCACTGGTCTATTACTTCGCCTCACGCTCGTTGCCCGACTACAGCACCACGCAACAGGTCGCAGGCATCGCGGCACCGGTCGAGATCGTGCGGGACACTGCGAACGTCCCCCACATCTTCGGGCAGACGAACGAGGACGTCTATTTTGCCCTCGGCTATGCCCATGCGCAGGACCGCCTGTGGCAGATGACGATGCTGCGGCGCACGGCCCAGGGCCGCCTGTCCGAGCTTTTCGGCGAACGCACGCTGCGCATCGACGAGGTGCTGCGACGCTTCGATCTCTATTCGGTCGCCGTGGCATCGGTGCAGGTGCAGGACGCCGAGACCACGGCGGCACTTGCCGCCTATGCCGAGGGTGTGAACGCGTGGCTCGCGGAAGTGAACGAAGGCGCGCTGGGACGCGGCGCGCCCGAGATGTGGCTTTTCAACCATGCCATCGCGCCCTGGCAGCCGGCGGATTCGCTTGCGCTGCTGAAGCTGATGGCGCTCGACCTGACCTCGAATCTCGAGGACGAGGTGCTGCGGGCCCGCACCTCGCTTTTGCTCAGCAATGAACGGCTGGCCGATATCCTGCCGGACGACCCGACCTCTGCCGTGGTCGAACTGCCCGAATACGCCGCCCTTGTGCCCGGCGTGCCCGATTACACGCCCAATATGCGGCTGGCCTCTGATCCCTTGTCGCCTTTCACCCTGCCCGCCCTGCGCGGTGCCTCGAACGCATGGGCCGCCACGTCGGAACGATCCGCGACGGGATCGACCCTGCTGGCCAACGACCCGCATCTGGGCCTCAGCGCCCCGTCGATCTGGTATCTGGCGCGGCTGGAACTGGAAACCGGCGGGATCATCGGCGGCACGATCCCGGGGATCCCTGCCGTCATGGTCGGGCGCAGCGATCTGCTGGGATGGGGCCTGACCTCGGCCTATGTGGACGATCAGGATATCTTCATCGAAGAGGTGAACCCCGACAACCCCGAGGAATACCGCACGACCGACGGCTGGCAGCGGTTCCGGACCCGCGACAGCATCATCACCGTCAAGGATGCGCCCGCCGTCACCCTGCGCCTGCGCTGGACCGTGAACGGGCCGGTGATGCCGCGCAGCACCTATGACCTTGGCACGATCACACCGCAGGGGCATGTCGCGTCGGTGTCCTGGACGGCCCTTTCGGACCGCGACACATCCATGTCCGCCGCCCTCGCCATCAACCGCGCCCGCACCGTGGAAGAGGCGATTTCCGCAGGCGAAGGCTTTATCGCGCCCGCGATGAACCTGACGCTGGCGGACCGCAACCGCGTCGGCATGAAGGTCATCGGCGCCCTGCCCGCCCGCGATCCCAACCACCAAAGCCAGGGCCGCTTGCCCTCGTTCGGCTATCTGCCCGAGAACCGCTGGCAGGGGCGCTTTCCCTATGACCAGAACCCGCTGGTGCTGGACCCCGAAGGCGGGATCATCGGCAATACCAACAACAAGACCACCGACCGGCCATTTCCCAACCATATCACGCATCTTTGGGGCGATACCCAGCGCATCCAGCGCTGGCAGGGCCTGATGCAGGCGCGCGAGGTGCATACCCGCGACAGTTTCATCGAGGCGCAACTGGACACCGTCAGTTTCGCGGCGCGCACCCTCTCGGCGCTGATGGGGGCCGATCTGTGGTTCACCGGCGACCCTGCCCCCGCCGGCACGCCCGAACGGCGCAGGCAGGATGCCCTGACGCTGCTTGCCGCGTGGAACGGCGAGATGAACGAACATCTGCCCGAGCCGCTGATCTATGCGGCATGGACCCGCGCCTTTCAGGACCGGCTGATCCGTGACGAACTGGGCCCGCTTGCCAGCGAATTCACCCATGTGGACCCCGTCTTAATCGAGCGCGTGCTGCGCGACGTGGACGGGGCTGGTGTCTGGTGCGACGTGATCCAGTCCGCGCCCGTCGAGACCTGCACCGATATCGCCCGTCAGGCGCTGGACGACGCGCTGATCTGGGTGACCGAGACCTATGGCGCCGCGATCGAAGCCGTGCGCTGGGGCGACGCCCATGTGGCCATGCATGATCATCCCGTCCTTGGCGGGACCCCGATTCTCGAATGGGTGGTGAACATCCGCCAATCCACCAGCGGCGGCGACTTTACGCTGAACCGCGCGCGCACCTCGGGCGAGGACCCGCATCCGTTCCGCAACGTGCACGGCGGGGCCTATCGCGGCGTCTACGACTTCGCCGATCCCGACAGTTCCGTCTTTATCATCTCGACCGGCCAGTCGGGCCATCCGCTGTCACGGCACTACGACAATCTGGGCGAGCTTTGGCGGCGCGGTGAATATATCCCGATGTCACTTGATCCCGCCTTAGCGCGGGCGGGGGCTGTCGGGGTGACGGTGCTGGAACCGCGGTAGGCTAGTCACCGGACGTCCTGCGCGCTGCCTTTTCCCGATCTTTGTCGAACTGCTCCCAGACGTGCATCCGCCCCTTCTGCCGCGCATCCGCCAGCCAGAGCTTCTTGCGCGCGGTCTCGGGTTCGAGATGCCGATAGGCCCCGCCCGAGAATTTGGGCCAGTCGATTGCCATGCCGCATTTGACCATCTCGGCCGAAAGGTCGCGCCCGTCTTCAAGGTAACATTTCGCGACGGTCCGCCCGTGTGCATCCAGTGCCAGCACCTCGGCCCTGATCGTCTGCCCTTTGCACAAGCCGTGCAGCGCCCATTTCGCCTTCTGGCCATAGGGGTGGTTCATCTCTGGGGCATCGACACCGAAGAGACGGATCTGGGTCTTCTGAATCACCAAAGTGTCACCATCGACGATATAGGCCCGCCCTTTCAGCTGCCGTTGTTTGATGTCCGGCTTTGCGGTCTGGCCGTCAAAGCTCTTGGGCGGCACTCGGCGCTGCGAAAGACTTGTCGGGTTGGCGCGATAGACCGGCTTTGGCCGCCGGTCATGACCACCGCCGCGCGGGCCGCCAGAGCGTGGTCGGTTTCTTCCTGACCTTCCGCGCATCACCAGCACGACGCCGAGGGTCAACAAGACATAAACAATTTCCAACTAACCGGGGCCCGCACTGACAATGATCGTTGCACAACCCTAGCCTGCAAGATGACGGCCTGACCAGCCCAGAAAGGGACCACAGCCTGCGACTTATGACAGCCGCGCAAAGCGTTCCTTCTGGATCGCGGTCCAGAGAACCGTCAGGTTATAGCCTGCCTCGGTCTGGGTCTCGGACTTGACCACGCCCGCATCGAAAAGCCATGCGCGCTTCTTTCCATCGGCAAAGCCGACCGTGATCTCCTCTTCCGTGCGGGGGTCTTTGACCTTGTCGGCAATCGCGGCAAGGAGCGCCTCCAGCCCTTCGCCGCTGATGGCCGAAATCGCGAAGAGATCCTCCATCCGGCTTGCCTGCGTCAGAACCGCATCGCGCGCGTCCCCTTCCAGCCGGTCGATCTTGTTCCAGACCTCGATCAGGGGCGCGTTCTCGGCCACGCCCAGCCCGTGCAGGATCGCCATGACGTCTTCCGCCTGTTCTTCGGTTTGCGGATGGCTGATGTCGCGCACATGGACGATGAGATCGGCGTCCAGCACCTCTTCCAGCGTCGCGCGGAAGGCCGCGACAAGTTGCGTGGGCAGATCGCTGATGAAGCCCACGGTGTCGGACATGATCACCGCGTCACCGGTCGGCAGCACGATCTTGCGCATCGTCGGATCGAGTGTCGCGAAAAGCATGTCCTTGGCCAGCACCTCGGCCCCGGTCAGGCGGTTGAAGAGCGTTGATTTGCCCGCGTTGGTATAGCCGACCAGCGCCACGATGGGGAACGGCACCTTGGCGCGGCTGGCGCGGTGCAACTCGCGCGTCTTGACCACCTTGGCAAGCTGCTTGCGCAGGCGGTTCAACTGGTCATCAATCGCGCGGCGGTCGGCCTCGATCTGGGTTTCCCCCGGTCCACCGACAAATCCCAGACCGCCGCGCTGACGTTCAAGGTGGGTCCAGGCCCGCACAAGCCGCGTCCGCTGGTAGCTCAGCGCCGCCATCTCGACCTGCAGCACACCTTCGGATGTGCGCGCGCGGTCGCTGAAAATTTCGAGGATCAGCCCCGTCCGGTCGAGCAGCTTGACGCCCCATTTCTTTTCCAGATTGCGCTGCTGCACCGGTGTGACAGGACCGTCGATCAGGACAAGCTCGACCTCGTTGTCGTGAAACACGGTCTTCAGCTCGTCGATCTTGCCTGACCCGAACAGCATCCCGGGCTGTATCTTGGGCAGGCGCACGATATCGGCCCCGACCACCTGAAGGTCAGGCAGGGCAGCGGCCAGCGATACCGCCTCTTCCAGCGCAGGTCCGGCCAATCGCCGGTGCTGGTCCGATTTCAGGTCTGGGTGCAGAACCCAAGCCCGGGTGACGGGCTTGTCATGGCTGAGCAAGGTTACTCTTCACCTTCATAAAGGGAGATCGGCTGCGCTGGCATGATCGTGGAAATCGCGCTCTTGTAGACCAGTTGTGATTGTCCGTCGCGGCGCAACAGCACGCAGAAGCTGTCAAACCACGTGATGACACCCTGAAGCTTGACGCCGTTCACCAAAAAGATCGTCACGGGAACCTTTGTCTTTCTGACGTGATTCAGAAAGGCATCTTGCAAATTCGCTTTGTCGGCAGCCATCTGGCGTCCCCTCGTTTCTTTTGTTTTTGGGGGTCATCCGCCCCACGTCTCGCAGAATTTGAGTATGTCGTGGGAAACACAGAGTTTCTAGACATATTCGAAAATTATTTGTGGCGACTAGCGTCGCCAGATTTCGGGGTTGAAAAGGGCGATGATCGCCAATGTCTCCAACCGACCGAGAACCATCGCGAAGGCAAGCACGATCTTGGCCGTATCCGGAATACCCGCATAGGAAATGGGGTTTTCCGCCCCGACCAAGGCCAGCGGTCCGGTTGTCGAAAGCGCCGCCACGGCAAGCACCATCGAGGTGTCGAACTGCACGCCGGTCAAGGACAGCAAGAGCATCACCGCCGCGATGCTCAGCGCGAAGAGCATGAAGAAAATCCACGAGATATAGGCGCCCTGCCGCCTGATCCGCCGCGCCTCTCGGCCGCCGCCACCGACGGAGGCGGGATGCAACAGCCGGTCCTGCTCTCGCTCGCTGTGACGGTAGAGCGCGTAAATCCGCAGCAGTTTCACGCCTCCGGCTGTCGTGGCGACCCCGCCCCCGATCAGGGCAAGGCCGACCAGGAACAGACCCGGCGTGCTCAGCCCCGACCAGTCGGCGGCATCGGCCCATTCCGCAGATTCGAACCCCGTTGTGGTCAGAAAGGACGCGACGGTGAAAAGCCCGCCCCAAAGCGCGCCTGCCATCTGGGCCAGGGTGACAGGGGCCGCGGTGTCCGTGGCGCCGATGAAATGGCGGGCAAAGAGGACACTGGTGACCAATGCTATCAGGAACAGCGCCACGCCGACCTCGGGATCGCGCCAGAGCGGTCCGCTGACGTCACCTGTCAGGCCGGGACTGAAGGTGCGGCGGCTGATCGCGAAGACAAGGAAGCCGAAGATCAGAACTTCGCCCCAGACCCCCGACGTCGCATTGTAAAGCCCGCCGACCGGCGTGATCCCCGAGGTCGACAGCGTCGCCATGGCATGCATCAGTGCGACGTAAGGCACATCCCCCATGATCACCAGCCCAATCCAGAGCGCAAGTGTCAGGCCAATGTAGATGGGGGCCAGAAGCAGTGTAAAGCGGATCAGGCGCTCGGACGGGTCGGCGATCCGCCCGATCTGTCTGAAGGTTCCGGTGGCCGCACTGCCGACGCCTCCACCCGCGCGCACCTCGAAGCCGCCCAGATTCATCGGCGCAAAGATCGAGACCGCGGTGATCCAGACCAGCATGCCACCCAGCCAGCCGACCAGCCCCCGCCAGATATGCTGCGAGGGCGTCAGCCTGTTGGCACTGTCATAAAGCGTGGCCCCCGTGGTGGTGAAGGACGAGACCATCTCGAACCATGCATCCAGCAGGCCGGTCCCGGACACCGCCACATTGAAGGGGATGGCAAACATGACCGGAAGAACGGTGAACGCGGCAAGAAGGCTAAGCAACTGGCTGCGCGCGACACTTTCCGGCTGATAGGTCGATGTGGCGATCCCGATTGTCAGGGTCAGCAACAAGAACAACAGGAAGCCGTAGAAGAAGACGCGCATGGTATGAAAGTCTTCGGTCACCGCCGCATGGGCGGCAGGCACCAGCATGGCCACGGCGCCCAACCCCATAAGCACGACAAAGAACGGCAGGCGAATAATCCACTGCATCAGAAAAAGTCGATAGAGACCTGCAAGAGACGCTCGACCTCGGGGACGTCCTCGGTCATCGCGAAGATCGCGATGAAATCGCCCTCTTCGATCCGCGTATCGCCCGTCGGACGCACAACCTTGCCGCCCTTCATGACCGCCCCGATCAGCGTGCCCTCGGGGAAGGCGATATCGCGCACCTTCTGCCCCGAGATCGGCGAGGTTCCCAGAACCTGTGCCTCGATGATCTCGGCCTCGGCGTCGCCGATGGAATAGACCCCCCGCACCCGCCCGTGCCGGATATGGCGCAGGATCGAACTGACGGTCGTTGCGCGCGGGTTGATGTAGGCGTCGATATCCAGAGGCCCCATCAACGGCACCAGCGTCGGATCATTGGTCAGGCTGATCGCCATCTTGCAGCCCATCTCTTTGGCACGGACCGAGGCCAGCAGGTTCGTCTTGTCGTCGTCCGTCACCGCAAGAACGGCGTCAGCCGATGCGATATTGGCCTCTTCCAGCAGGGCCGCATCAAGACCGTCGCCGTGCAGCACGATCGTCCGGTCCAGTGCATCGGCGGCGCGTTCGGCCACCTCGCGGTTCTTTTCGATGATCTTCACGCGCACACGTTCGGTGCGTGCCTCGAGCGCCTGTGCCACGCCAAGCCCGACATTGCCGCCCCCGATGATGACGATGCGTTCCTGCTTTTGGTTGGACTTGCCGAAGATTTCCAGCGTGCGGGTCATGTCCTCGGTATGGGTGAAGACATAGCAGTCATCGCCGGAAAAAATCTGGTCGTTGGCGGCCGGGGCGAAAAGGACACCCTCGCGGCGAATGCCCACGACCACGGCCCGCAGCGTCGAAAAGAGATCGGTCAATTGGCGCAGCGGCGTGTTGATCACCGGACAGTCGTCGTCGATCGTGATGCCGAGCAGCTGTGCGCGGCCTTCCAGAAAGCTTTCCGTATCGAAGGTCGCCGGTGCCGCCAGCCGCTGCAACGCGGCCTCGGCGACCTCCCTTTCGGGTGAAATGACGACATCGATCGGCAAATGGTTGCGGCGGTAGAGGTCCGAATACCGCGGGTCGAGGTAATTCTGCGCGCGCAGGCGCGCGATCTTGCGCTGCACGGAAAAGACCGAATGGGCCACCTGACAGGTGACCATGTTGACCTCGTCCGAATAGGTCGCCGCGATGATCATGTCGGCATCCGAAGCGCCCGCGCGGTCCAGCACATCGGGGTAGCTGGCATGGCCCGCGATCCCTTGCACATCCAGCGTATCGGTGGCGCGACGCACCAGATCGGGATTGTTGTCCACCACCGTGACGTCGTTGTTTTCACCGGACAGATAGCGGGCAATCTGCCAACCGACCTGCCCCGCCCCGCAGATGATCACTTTCATAGGTCTTCGCCTTCCACATAGGCGATGCGCCCGCCGGCCTTGCTGGTGGTGACCACGCCAAGGGATTTCAGTTTGCGGTGCAGCGCCGAGCGTTCCATCCCCACGAACGAGGCCGTCCGGCTGATATTTCCGCCAAAGCGATTGATCTGGGTCAGCAGGTATTCGCGTTCGAAAAGCTCGCGCGCCTCGCGCAGCGGCAGGGTTGCAAGGCCGCCCGACAGCACGACGCGGCCCTCTTCACCGCCGCTTTCCTCGCCGCTGGGCAATTCCTTGGCCGTGATGTCACCGGTGTTTTCACCAAGGATCAGAACACGTTCCACGACGTTCTTGAGCTGGCGCACATTGCCCGGCCAGAGCATCGTCTGCAACAGCGCGCGCGCGTCATCGGCCAGTTTGCGCAATGGCAGGCCCTGCGCCTTGTTGAAAGCCGCGATAAAGTGTTCGGCCAGCAGCGGGATATCCTCGCGCCGCTCTTCCAGCGAGGGGACCGAGATCGGAACGACGTTCAGACGGTGATACAGCTCTTCGCGAAAGCTGCCCGCCTTGATCGCGGCCTCCAGGTCGCGGTTGGTGCTGGAAATCACCCGCAGATCGACCTGCACCTTGTCGGTGCCGCCGACCCGCTGGAACCGCTGTTCGACCAGCACACGCAGGATCTTGGACTGGGTGACCAGCGGCATGTCGGCGATCTCGTCAAAATAGATCACGCCGCCGTTCGCCTCTTCCAGCAGCCCCGGTTCGATCCCGCGTCCCGAATTCTCGCGCCCGAAAAGCACCTCTTCCATCCGGTCCGGCGCGATAGAGGCGGAATTGACCGTCACGAAAGGGGCCGAGGCGCGGTTCGAATTGGCGTGGATATAGCGCGCCGCGATTTCCTTGCCCGCACCAGCGGGCCCTGTCAGCATGACCCGCCCGTTGGACTTGGTCACCTTGTCCAACTGGGATTTCAACGCGCGGAATGCGGCACTGTCGCCCAGCAAATCCGCGCTCTGGCTTTCGCCGCGTCGCAGCTGTGTGTTCTCGCGGCGCAGGCGCGCGGTTTCCATGGCGCGGCGGATCACCACAAGCAACTGGTCGATGTTGAAGGGCTTTTCGATAAAGTCGTAAGCCCCCTGCTTGATCGCCGCGACCGCGATCTCGATATTGCCATGCCCCGAGATGATCACGATCGGCACTTCGGGATGTTCACGCTTGACCTGCTTGAGGATGTCGATCCCGTCCATGTTGCTGTCTTTCAGCCAGATATCGAGGATCATCAGCGCCGGCACCTCGGCGGCGATCTGGGCCATGCATTCGTCGGAGGTTCCGGCCAGCCGTGTCGTGAACCCTTCGTCCTGCAGGATTTCCGAGATCAACTCGCGAATGTCGCGTTCGTCGTCGGTGATCAGAATATCGCCCATGATTTCCCTCAAGCTGGAACTTTCGCGACCCGCTCAGGGGCCGAGACAACAGGTAATTGGATGACAGCACAAGCCCCGGCATGGGACTGGCCCTCGAAGACCTCGGCATCGGTCAAGGCCAGCGTGCCTCCGTGTTCTTCGATGATCTTCTTCACGATCGGCAGGCCAAGGCCGGTGCCCTTGTCGCGGGTGGTGACGTAAGGCTCGAACAGCCGGGCGCGGTCCTCGGGCAGGCCGATCCCGTTGTCCGCGATGCTTATCTCGACATGGCCATCCCGCAGCATCATCGCCACGCGGATCTCGGGCCGATAGTCGGTCTCGGCGTGCTTTTCGAAATAGGTCTCGGTCGCCTCGCCTGCATTCTTAAGAAGGTTGGTCAGCGCCTGCCCGATCATCGTCCCGTCCATATCGACCAGCACCTCGGCATTCGGCAGGTCGGAAGTGAAATGGACCTCGGGCTGTCCGGCGATCTGCAAGGCAAGCGCATCCGCCAAAAGCCCGCGCAGGTCGGCCTGCTGCAACTCTGGTTGCGGCATCCGCGCGAACTTGGAAAACTCGTCCACGATCCGGCGCAGGTCGTTGGTCTGCCGCACGATGACATCCGTCATCTGTTCCAGCTTGTCGGCATCCTCGCCCACCTGATTGTGGAACTTGCGTTTGATGCGTTCCGCCGACAGTTGGATCGGCGTCAGGGGGTTCTTGATCTCATGGGCGATGCGGCGGGCCACGTCACCCCAGGCGGCCATGCGCTGGGCGCTGACAAGGTCGGTCACATCGTCGAAGGCGACGACATATCCTTCCAGCGCGCCGTCGTCCGTCCGCCGCTCGGACATCCGCACCAGCAGGCTTTCCTGCTGGCCGCGCCGCACAAGATTGACCTGGCTCTGGACGCTTTCGCGTTCGCTGTCGCGGACTTCGGCAAAGAGATCCGCGAACTCCGGCACCGCCACGACAAGCGCCATGTCCTCGCTGCCCTGATCGAACGACAGCAGTTTGCGCGCCGAAGGGTTCGCAAAGGCGATCCGCCCGTCCGCATCAAGGCCGACAACGCCCGAGGTCACCGAGCTGAGCACGCTGTCGAACAGCCGCCGGCGCCGTTCCGTGATTTCGTTTGTCTTCAAAAGCTCGTCGCGCTGGCCTTTCAGCCGCTCGGTCATCTGGTTGAAATAGTTGCCAAGCTGCGAGATCTCGTCC
>NZ_DAIPIW010000040.1:13314-22487 GCF_036770585.1 Yoonia sp.
GCCTGCACCTCGCCCAAGGCCACGCGGACCTCGCCGTCGTCCATGAAGAAGTTCTGCTGCCGCTCGCGGTTCAGATAGGCGGCCAGTGCGCGTCCGTCGCGCGCGATCTCGCGGCGGTGTTCCTCTTCATAGGACTGGGCGGTGGTCAGCGATGTCCGCAGCACATTGCCTACCGGTTCCGAAAACAGCCCGTCGATGGCGATCGAAATCAGCGTGACCGAAAAGACCGCGACAAGCACGATGGGAACAAGCGCCGAAAGCGCGAAGACGCCCGTCAGGCGCACCGCCAGTTGCGAGCCCGCCGACCGTGCCCGCCGTGCCGAGATGATCCGCGCCACCTGACGCATGACCAGCGCGGTCACGATCAGGACGTAGATCAGGTCCAGCAGCAGCACCAGCCGCAGCGCATTGGACGCAGGCCTGCGATCCAGCGGCCCCACGACATAATAGGTCGCAAAGGCCAGCACCGGCGCCATGACGATCAGGCCTGTGGTGAACGCATTGATCACATGCCGCTGGCGCAACCAACGGCTGAGCAGGGCAAAATCCAGCCCGTATCGGGAACGCTGCGCGCGAGTTGCCCTGTCTTGGGGTGAGGTTTTCCCCACGTGTACCGCCTTGTTTTATGGTCTCTCCTGCGGGTAACGCAGGAATGCCACGCTTATGTTGCGGTTTTACATCAACTTGCGGCGCCGTGTCACGCGGATATCGAGATCTGTGATCTTCTTGCGCAACGTATTGCGATTGATCCCCAAAAGGTCGGCGCATTTGGCCTGATTGCCGCCCGTTGCATCAAGGGCGATCTCGATCAGCGGAGCCTCGACCTCTTTCAGGATCCGGTTGTAAAGACCCGGAGGCGGCAGAACCCCGCCATGTAGATCAAAATAGCGCCGCAAGTGTTTGTAAACGCTCGACGATAGCTTTTCGCCTTCGCCACCGGAGCGCAGTGGCTCGATCGCGGGCTGATTGCCCAGCACGGATTCGACCTCGGCCCGCGTGATTTCTTCCTCGGTCGATGTGAACACCAGCCGCCGCACCGCATTTTCAAGCTGCCTGACGTTGCCGGGCCAGCTATAGGCCCGCACCAGATCGAGGGCCGGATCGCCGAAGCGGCGCACCGGCGCGCCGTCGCGTTCGGTGCGCGCCAGAAAATGCGCAGCCAGGAGCGGGATATCATCCACCCTTTCACGCAGCGAGGGCACGGCGACGGTGACCCCGCTCAGACGATAGAACAGGTCTTCGCGGAACTGTCCTTCCTCCATCAGCGCCATCAGGTTGGATTGCGATGTCGCCATGATGCGCGGCGCGTTATCGCCCAGCGTATCCAGCATCCGGACAATCCGGGCCTGCGCCTGTTCGCTGAGGTCGCTGACCTCGTCGAACAGCAATGACCCGCCCTTGGCGCGGCTCAGCACGGCAGAGGGGCCATCCATGCCCTCCAGATCCGAAGCCGCCACGACCACAAACGGCAGGCTGCGGCGGTCCGAGAAATCATGCACGGCACGGGCGATCAGGGATTTGCCGGTGCCGCTCTCGCCGGTGATCAGGACCGGCAGTTGCGCATTCATCACGCGGGCGACAAGGCGGTATAGCTCTTGCATCACCGGGGTGCGGCCCACCAGCGGCAGGTCGCCCTGATGCTCGGTCGTCAGCTTGGCGGGGCCGCGGTTGACCGGCGCGCGGCGCTTCACCTCGAGCGCGCGGGCGGCGCGTTTCATCAGATCGGGCAGATCGAAGGGTTTGGGCAGATAATCGTAGGCGTCCGCCTCGGCTGCCTGTATCGCCGTCATGATCGTGTTCTGGGCCGAGATCACGATCACCGGCAGACCCGGACGCGCCCGCGCGATCAGCGGCAGTTGTTCCAAGCCGTTCCCGTCCGGCATCACGACATCCGAGATCACCAGATCGCCCTTGCCCTCGTCCACCCAGCGCATCAGCGTGACCAGCGACGAGGTGGCATGGACCTTGCATCCTGCCCGGGTCAGCGCCTGCGTCAGCACCGTGCGGATCGTGCGGTCGTCGTCGGCAACGAGAACGGTTCCGTCCATCAGTCTTCTCCTGTCAGCATTTCTTTGGGGGCGATGGGCAGCGAGATCCGGAACAATGTCCGACCCGGCACACTGTCCACCGATATCCAGCCGCCGCCATCGACGATCAGTTTCGACACCAGGGCAAGGCCAAGCCCGGTGCCGTTTTCACGCCCGGACACGAAGGGCTCGAAAATGTCATCGGCGATATCGGGCGGCAGGCCCGGACCATCGTCGATGATCTCGATCTGCAAGGGCAGACGGGCCTGCGTGCCATCGGTGCGGCGCACACGCAGCGCGGCATCGTAGAATGTGTGCAGGCGGATCGTGCCCGCCTCCTTGCAGGCCTCCGAGGCATTCTTGAGCAGGTTGAGAAAGACCTGCAAAAGCTGGTCGGCATCGGCAAGGGTCGGCGGCAGCGACGGGTCGTATTCCTCGACGAACAGCATATGGGCGCCAAAGCCCACAGCCGCCGATTGCCGCGCGCGGTCAAGAACATCGTGGATGTTCACCGGCATAAGCTTGGGCGGGCGCAGGTTGCCGAATTGTTCGACCTGTTCCAGCAGCTTCACGATGCGGCGACTTTCGGCGACGATCAGGTCGGTCAGTTCCTGATCCTCGGGCGTCAGGCCCATCGACAAAAGCTGCGCGGCACCGGTGATCCCCGCCAGCGGGTTCTTGATTTCATGGGCCAGCATTTCAGCCATGCCGATGGCCGACTTTGCGGCCTTGCCGGAATAGTTGTTGTGCGACACGCGGCTGGCGATCTCGCGCGGGCTGATCATCACGATCATCGTCTCGTTGTCGCCCTGCAAAGGTGCGAACTGCACATTGCAAAGAAGCGGCGGGCGTTCGCCGCCGCCGACATCCACATCATTCACGAAAAGCGAGGTCCGGTTCTGGCGCGCGCGGACGAAGGGCCCTTCGAGCGGGGCATCGATCATCACGCGGTCCCAGAACCTCTGCCCCTCCAGCGACTTGGCCGACAGGTTGAGAAAGCTTTCCGCGGCAGGGTTGCTCATGATGATGGTGTCGTCACCGTCGATCATCAGCGAAGGAACCGGCAAAGACGCCCAGAGTGCCGCACCGAAGATCATGCCGCCTCTCTTTCCGCCAGCGCCGCAGGCAGGGCGCGCAGGACGACGGCGGGATCGCTGGCCGTCAGGATATGCCGCCGCAGGTCCGGCGGGCAGTCGGTCTCGTCCAGATACCAGCCAAGGTGCTTGCGCGCGACCCTGCGGCCAAGGTCGGTGCCATAAAAGGACAGCATCGCCTGATAATGGGCGCTGACCATATCGCAAAGCGCAGGCCCGGTGGGAACATGCGGCCGCGCAGTGCCGTAAAGCGCCGCCGCGACCTCGGCCAAAACCCATGGCCGCCCCTGTGCACCGCGCCCGATCATCACGCCATCGGCGCCTGACTGGTTCAGGGCCGCGCGGGCGGTCGTTTCATCCACTATGTCACCATTGGCGATGACCGGAATCGACACCGCCCGCTTGATGCGGGCAATCGCCTGCCAATCGGCGCGGCCCTTGTAGAACTGGCACCGCGTGCGCCCGTGGATCGTGACCATGCGGACCCCTGCATCCTCGGCCCGCTTGGCGACCAGATGCGCGTTCAGCAGGCTGTCATCCCAGCCAAGCCGCGTTTTCAGCGTCACGGGAATATCGACCGCCGCCACCACCGCTTCGATCAGGGCCAGCGCGTGGTCCGGCGTCTTGAGCAGCGCCGACCCCGAATAGCCGTTCGTCACCTTCTTGGCGGGGCAGCCCATGTTGATGTCGATCAGGGCCGCGCCATTGGCCTCGATCATGCGGGCGGCCTCGGCCATCCAATAGGCCTCGCGTCCTGCGATCTGGACGGCGGTATTGGCCTGATCATAGCCCAGCTCTGCCCGCTCGCGCACACCGGGTTTGGCCTGCACCATTTCCTGACTGGCGACCATCTCGCTGACCACCCAACCGGCGCCGAAAGAGGCCACAAGTTGCCGAAAGGGCAGATCGGTGATCCCCGCAAGCGGCGCAAGCGCCACAGGTGGCGACAGGTCCAGGTCTCCGACGGACAGCCGGTCCGGCGCGTTCTTTGATGGGGATTCGCTCTGTGCCAAAGGATTAAACATTCGCCCGACTTGCATGCACCTGGGTCCAGATAGTCCGAAGTGGCTGTTTTCTCAACGTAACTGGCCGCATTTCATCCTCAAAAAATGGCGAACGCCACATTTTTAGGCAATCACGCGCGAAAACTGCCGAATTGCGCTGGGCAAGATGGCGTCTTACACCACGTCCAATGACGACGGATCAATCATGACGACAACAGCCATCATCGTTGCCGCAGGACGCGGCACCCGCGCCGGAGGCGACCTTCCCAAGCAATGGCAAGCGCTGCGCGGCAAGCCTGTCGCGGCCCATGCGATGGCACGGCTTGCGGCGCATCCGCATGTCGATGCGCTTGTGCTGGTCCTTCATCCCGACGATCTGGACAGCGATCTCTGGCCGCGCGTGCCTGCGGCGATTGTCGCCACGGGTGGCGAGACACGCGCGGCTTCGGTCAGGAACGGACTTGCCGCGGTGCCGACAGGCACGACCCGCGTGCTGATCCATGATGCCGCGCGGCCACTGCTGTCGCAGGCAATCATCGACCGAGTGCTTGCCGCACTTGACCACGCCCCGGGCGCGGCACCGGCCGTGGCTGTGACCGACACGCTCTGGCATGGTGACGGCGGCGCTGTGACCGGTATCGCGGACCGCACCCGTCTCTTTCGCGCGCAGACGCCCCAGGGCTTCCACCTTGGCCCCTTGCTGGCCGCCCATGCCGCCGCGCGCGGGGACGAAACCGATGACGTCGCCGTCGCCCGTGCCGCAGGGCTCGACGTTGCCATCGTCGCGGGCGAGGAAGACAATATCAAAATCACGACGCCCGAAGACTTTGCGCGGGCCGAAAAGCTGATGGGAGACCGCATGGATATCAGGGTCGGCAACGGCTATGACGTGCACCGCTTCGGCGACGGAGATCACGTCTGGCTCTGCGGCGTTCAGGTGCCGCACAGCCGCAGCCTGCAAGGGCACTCGGACGCCGATGTGGGCATGCATGCGGTGACGGATGCAATCTACGGCGCGCTTGGCAAAGGCGACATCGGCCAGCACTTCCCGCCCTCCGATCCGCAATGGAAGGGCGCGGCAAGCCACATCTTCCTTGACCATGCCGTCGCACTGGCCGCGCAACACGGCTATGCCATCAGCAATGCCGATTGCACGCTGGTTTGCGAATACCCCAAGATCGGCCCGCATCAGGACGCCATGAAGGCCGTCATGGGGGCCTATATGAAGCTCGACAGCAGCCGGATCAGCGTCAAGGCCACCACGTCCGAGCGGCTGGGCTTCACCGGCCGCGAAGAAGGCATCGCGGCCTTGGCCACGGTCACGCTGGTCAAGACATGACGCATCTGATCGCGACCTTCTTTTATGTCGGCCATATCCGCCCCGCGCCGGGCACATGGGGATCGCTGGCGGCGCTGCCTGTCGCTTGGGTGATCTATGTGATCGCAGGCCCTTGGGGGCTGCTGGCGGGGGTCGTGCTGTCCTACGTCTTGGGTGTCTGGGCGACAGAGGCCGAAACCCGCGGCAAGGACGACCACGACCCCTCCGAGATCGTCATCGACGAGGTCTGCGGCCAGTGGATCGCGCTTCTGCCCGTCGCTTTCGGTGCGGCACAGGCAGGCGTTCCGGTCACGGCTCTTTGGCCCGGCTGGGTCGCGGCCTTTGTGCTGTTCCGCCTTTTCGACATCACCAAATGGGGGCCGGTCGGCTGGGCTGACCGCAAGCGCGGGGCCACAGGGGTGATGCTGGACGATGTCTTTGCGGGCATCCTGGCGGCGATCGGTGTCACGGCGCTGGCATGGCTGGCACACGCAGGCTTCGTCAACGCGGTGACCCCCGCATGACCGCTGCCGACCTTCTGATCAAGGCCAAGGCGCGCGGCCTGATGCTGGCCACCGCCGAAAGCTGCACCGGCGGGATGGTATCGGCGGCGATCACCGATATCGCGGGCAGTTCGGCGATTTTCGACCGTGGGTTCGTCACCTATACCAACGAAGCCAAGACCGAGATGCTGGGCGTCCGCGCAACAACCCTCGCGGCCTTCGGTGCGGTCTCGGAAGAGGTGGCGGCGGAAATGGCGCAAGGTGCGCTTGCCCAGGCGCGGGCCGATATCGCGGTCTCGATCACCGGAATAGCGGGACCGGGCGGGTCCGAGCACAAGCCCGAAGGGCGCGTCTGCTTCGGGATCGCGACCAGGGACCTTGTCCGGACCGAGACGGTCGAATTCGGCGCAATGGGCCGCGCCTTGGTGCGTGCCGCCGCGCGCGACCACGCCCTGCACCTGCTGTTGCAGGCGGTGCTGTCTCAGCCGTAAAGTGCCGCCGCACGCCGCTCGAACGACCGGACGACGCGCTGCATCGCTTCATTGAAGAACATGCCTGCCGCGCCCTGCAACAGGCGGCTCTTGAATTCGAAATCGACCACGAACGAGACTTCGCATCCGCCGTACACATCCTTGAAATTCCACTGACTTTCCAGATACCGGATCGGGCCGTCAAGATAGGCCGTATCGATCTGCATCTTCGCGGGCCAAAGCAGCACACGGCTGCCGAACCTTTCGCGGAAGACCTTGAACGAGATCACCAGATCGGCCAGCATTTCCTGATGATCGCCCTTGTCGGTCACGCTGCGCACCCGTGCGGCCGCGGTCCAGGGCAGAAATTGCGGGTAATTGCCCACGTCAGCCACCAGATCATACATCTGCTGGGCGCTGTAAGGCAGGAACCTGGTTTCGGAATGGCTTGGCATATCTGCCTTTCGCGGGTGACTTCACCGCCCCATGTCGTAAAATACGCGTCGGAAATCAACCCATCCCCGAGGCCCTGATGTCGCAGAAACCCTATGTGATCGATACGATGATCAGCGCCAAGACCATCGCCGCGCGGATCGAGGACCTCGCCCGCGAGATCGGCGAGGAATTCGCAGGCACCGACAAACTGGTGGTTGTGGGTCTGCTGCGCGGGTCTTTCGTCTTTATCGCCGATCTTGTCCGCGAGCTGGATTTGCCCGTCGAGGTCGATTTTCTCGAAGCCTCGTCCTATGGCGACGGGATGCAAAGCAGTCGCGAGGTGCGCATCCTGAAAGACCTGCGCGGCCAGATCGAGGGGCGCGACGTGCTGGTGGTCGAGGATATCGTCGATACCGGCCACACGCTGGCCCATGTCACCAAGTTTCTGAAAAACCGCAAACCTGCGCGGTTGAAGACCATTGCCCTGCTCGACAAACCGGCCCGCCGCGAGGTGGACTTCAAGGCCGACTGGACCGGCTTCGAGATACCCGACGAATTCGTCGTGGGCTACGGGATCGACTATGCACAGCGCAACCGCAATCTGCCCTTCATCGGCAGCGTGCGCTTTGTGGACACCGCCTGATGGGCCCGCGCTGGTTCGTCATGATGAAGCGATGGGCGCAGAACCCGCCATCGCCTGCCAAGATCAAGTTCGTTTTCGCAATCATCGCGCTTTGCATCGCAATCGTGATCATCGAGACGGTTTTCGGCTGGCCAGAGTGGCTGACGCCGACCTCCGTCAGCGCGCCGCGCTAGAACACACGATTGCGTCATTTGACCGCAGGCTGGCGTAGGCTATCGTTGGGGTTGAGCTTCCCCCGACCGAAAGGATTCCCCTCATGGCGCTCAAGACCTTCACCGCCCTCGCCGTTTCGGCATCGCTGCTTGTGACCATCGGCACGCCTGTGCTCGGCGAACTCAGCCGCGAACAGCAAGGGGCGATCTCGGCCCGTCAGGCGCATATGACGCTTTATGGCTTCAACCTTGCGCCACTGGGTGCGATGGCACAGGGACAGATGCCCTATGACGCCGAGGTTGCAGCCGCCGCCGCCGCGAACCTTGCCGCTGTGGCTGGCCTGAACGAAGACCGCTATTGGCTGGAAGGCACCGACAGCAGCGCAGGCAACAATCGCGCCAAGGCGGAAATCTGGTCCGACCCCGAAGGATTCGCAGCCGAGATCGAGAATATCGCAGTCACCACGGCAGCACTGGCAGCGGTGGCCGGCAATGGCCTTGACGAGATGCGCGCCGCCTTCGGTCCGGTGGGCCAGTCCTGCGGGTCCTGCCATGAAAGCTATCGGGCACCGCGCAACTAGACGCGGCTGGCTGATCCGCGATGCGCCTTATTCGCTTCCTTGCCGTGCTGATCATCCTTGGCGGCGCTGCGGGATGGTTTCTGACCCGCCCGCAGCCCGTTGATGCCGCCCTCTTTGCCGGGCTGACACCGGATCCCGTCAATGGTGCCTATGTCTTTGCCGCCGCCGGCTGCGCGTCCTGTCATGGAACGGCAGAGGGCCCTGACGATCTGATGGCCGGTGGCAAGCGGTTCGCCTCGGATTTCGGCACCTTCGTCGCCCCCAATATTTCCAGCGACACCACCCATGGCGTCGGCGGGTGGAGCGACCTTGACCTCGCCTCGTCGATCATGCGCGGGGTCGGACAGGACGGCGCGCACCTCTACCCCGCCTTTCCCTATACCGCCTATACCAAGGCCAGGCCGCAGGATGTGGCGGACCTGATCGCCTATATGCGCACCCTGCCCGCCTCGGACCGCGCCAGCGAGCCGCATGAACTGGCCTTTCCCTACACCATCCGCGCGGGCATCGGTCTGTGG
The DNA here is from genome assembly GCF_036770585.1 of Yoonia sp. GTDB lineage: Bacteria > Pseudomonadota > Alphaproteobacteria > Rhodobacterales > Rhodobacteraceae > Yoonia. The sequence continues at coordinate 22,060 of NZ_DAIPIW010000040.1, forward strand.
AAGGCGCTTTACCTCGATCAGGACTGGGTGATCACCACGACCGATCCCCAGCTTGAACGCGGCCGCTATCTGGTCGAGGCGCTGGGCCATTGCGCCGAGTGTCATACACCCCGCGATGCCTTGGGCGGACTTGTGCAGGCGCAATTGATGGGCGGCGCGCCCAACCCTTCGGGCGACGGGCGGATCCCGAATATCACCCCCGCAGCCCTTGACTGGTCAGCCGAGGAGATAGCGATTTATCTCGAAAGCGGGTTCACGCCGGAATTCGATGTCGCAGGCGGGACCATGGCCGAAGTCATCGCCAATACCGCCAAGCTGACCGAAGATGATCGCATGGCGATTGCCGCCTATCTCAAGGCGCTACCGCCGGTCACCGACTAGGTCACGCACTCATAAAAGTGTAGCGGCGTTTGAGGATTGCTGATTCA
>NZ_DAIPIW010000041.1:0-4586 GCF_036770585.1 Yoonia sp.
GTGCAAGGACCCCGTGCGCGCCCAGTTGATGATGTCGGCGGTGCTGGTCACAAGGAAACCCTTGTCCTGCAGTTCGGAACTGATCAGTTGCGCGCCGTGTTCCTTGTCGGCCCCAACGGCTGTGCCGGTCATCACGCCCATACTGGCTCCCCTTGTCTGGCAGCATTGCTACCCTTGGCTATTGATGATGTAACTCTCCTGAATGGGCGCGTCAACGCGACAGACCGCGCGGGAGGTCGTCAAGACCTCCGCAGTTCAGACCTTGTAGAGCCGCACCGGGCTGCCTTTGCCGCGCAGAATCAAACCCCGCGCCTCGTGATCCAGCTGCACCGCTTTGATCCACCAGCCCGCCTTGGCCCCATCAGGAAAGAGAACAGGATCAAGTGCAGGCAGCAATGCCGCCTTTGCCTCGGCAACAGTGATCCCAGGCGCGTCGTCCGGCAGCACGGCAAGGAGCGCGGTACGCATGGCGGCGAACTTGGCCCGATTCGCGCGGTATGGCCTGCCTGCGGCAGTCAGGACCTCGATCGTTTCTTCAGACATCGCTCTCCAACCTTTGTTGCCCGACAGCGACTTCAGGCGTCCGGAAGCCCATGGCGACCCAAGCCCCCAGCAGACGAACCATGAAGCCCATACCATGCGATTTCGGGTTCGGTATATCATTGGGGAGGGGTGCCGGATCGGTCCGGTCCCCGGTCATAGTCCGCAGCGTCATCCTTGGGCGTGATACCGCCGGCCATCGGTCGGCATAGATTGACAACCAATGTCCGTGACAGAAATCCAGAAACATGGGCGTGTTGCAGCAAACCGCAACCACCCGTCTGGTCTTGCTTTGCGGTGTCAGCCAAAGACTGCGCAGCAGGTCGTGACCTTCTTGAAAACTGACCCTGTCCTTGCGCAAGAGCACAAACTGCGTGCCTCCGGTATCTACCCGGATGGGCAAGGCCCCCGGCAGAGCCTCCATCCGTTCGGCAGCGATGCCGCAACTGGTGCAGTGACATTCCGCCGCCATGATCGGTCCGCCATCGGCAATCATCACTGCATGTCCACAACGGCAACTCAGGCGAATCTGATCCACTTTGGCCTCACTTTCAAAATCATACTGTACGGTCCAGTTTGATTGTCAAGAATGTTGTGCTAAGTGAGATTATGACTGTTCACACCCAACTTTCCCCGCGCGTCCAGCGCACCCGCGACAAGATTTTGTCGGCGGCCACAAAACTGTTTCTCGGCAAGGGGTTTCTCGAAACGCGCATGGACGATGTCGCCGACGAGGCGAAGGTGTCGAAACAGACGCTCTACGCGCATGCCGGGACCAAAGAGGCACTCTTCCTGGCAATGGCAGAAGCCATGATCGCCAAGGCGGTCACCGCCCAGCGCGCGGCCGCACCGGACCCGCAAGTGACCGACAATCCAAAGGCGTTCCTTTACGCCCATGCCCGCGAACAGTTGCGCACTGCCCACGATCCCGCGCTGATGCAGGTGCGGCGTGTCGCCATTGCCGAGGCAGCGCGGTTCCCGTCATTCGGCCAAGCCGTCTTCGATCTGGGGCCCGGAACGTCAATTGGCCGACTAGAACGGGCCTTTGCGATGTGGCATCACGTCGGTCGCCTGCATGCCCCCGACCCATTGCGCGCGGCCCGGACGTTCAATTGGCTGATCATGGGCGGACCGACAAGCGAAGTGATGCTGACAGGTCAGTCAAGCACGTTGGCGCCCGGCGCATCAGAGGCGCACGTCAGGGAATGCGTCAGGGTCTTTTGGACAGCCTACGGCGTGTAAGCCTTCACTCCCATTCCAGCGCGCCCTTTTTCCATTCATAGGCAAAGCCGATGGTCAGCACGCCGAGGAAAATCATCATCGACCAGAAAGCGGTCATGCTGATGTCACCGAAAGCGACCGCCCACGGAAAGAGGAAGGCCACTTCCAGATCGAAGATGATGAACAGGATCGAGACCAGATAGAACCGCACATCGAACTTCATCCGCGCATCGTCGAAGGCGTTGAACCCGCATTCATATGCCGACACCTTCTCGGGGTCGGGATTGCGCACGGCCACGATCGCGGCGGCAAGGATCAGGATCAGTCCAAGGGCAATCGCGAGTCCCAGAAAGATCAGGATCGGCAGGTATTCCGACAGCATGTCCTGCAAGGGGTGTTCCTTTCGGCTCGGCCCGCATCTTGGCGCGCCGCTTGTTGGCTGGAGATTGCATACCGTCGGCACCGGCAAGGGTCAACCAAGCCGGATGCCGCAGCGGGTCAAATATTGGGCAGTCAGTGTGCGGGGCCGGTCAGTCGATCATCGGCGCACGTGGCGACAGGATCATGCCCGCCGCGGCGACCAGCGATCCGGTATGCGCAAGACCATTGGCCCGTGCCGCGTGGCCGAACAGCGCATCGGTCATCTCGGTGAGGTTGTCGGCCTGCTGGTCGGTCAGCCAGAACAGCAGATACATGCCGATCGTGAAATCTCCCGGCATGTCGCGCACGTCGACGATGCAGCCCGTCTCGGTCTGGGTAAAGCCGATCGAGGTCACGGTCACCGCACCGGCACGGGTCAGCAACATCACGTCATGGCGCGCCGGATCAGAGCCCAGCACCTTGGCATCGACCTTGACGCAGTCGGGCGCAAGATCGGTGCCACCGACCGCGACCGCGACATCGAAAAAGCCGTTCTCGTCGCAGGCACCGGTCAGAACCCGCCCGCGCCGCGTTTCGGGGCGCAGGGCCAGTTGCTGGTAGGCCACCCTGGCGCTGCAGGGCAGCGCCTGCCGGTATTGCATGACACGCCGCACCACCGGACCACCGTAGAAAAACGCGCCAAGCCCGATCTGCGTGACGACGACCACAAGACCGGCCAGAGCGATCCCGAACATCACCAAAAGCAGGAAAGCGCCTGATTGCTGATCGGCCGGGGCCCAGCGAGAAATCACCTCCAGCACCGGCAGCATCAGCGCAAGGGCCGTCCCCGCGACCGCGACAGCCACTGTTTCAAGCGTCACATTGGGAAACAGCACCGCATGCAGCAGAACCGCCGCCGCCACGCCGAGGATCGCAAGGCTTGTCTGCGCGGGCGACATGAAATCGGGGGCGGCGAAGTAGACCGCCAGCAGAAACAGCATCGGGATCGCGGCGCTGACCGCGATCAGGCGGCGCAGGCGCATCACGCGGTAGATCATCTGGTCGACTGTGGGCAATGCAAATGACATGGTGCGGTCTCCTTCAGACCTGCACCTTGCCCATCAAACTGATCAGAAGTTGGACCGGATTGGGGCATCAGCCGCCCGATTCATCCGTCCAAACCGGCGTTCGTTTCTCAAAAAAGGCAGAAATGCCTTCTTTCGCCTCGTCCGAGCGCCATTGCGCGACCAGCGCCTCGATCGAGGCGGCCACCGCCGACTCGTCGATCTGCGGCCCCATCGACAGGGTCAGGCGCTTGGCTGCGCGCACCGCCCCCGGTGCCGCGTCAAGGTAGGGGGCGACCTCATCGGCAATCGCCTGATCCAGCCCCTCTGCCGCGACGACCCGAGCCACGATCCCCAGCCGCGCGGCCTCTGCCGCGTTGAAGACCCGCCCCGACATGAAGACCTGCCGCGCATGGGCCGCCCCCATCCGCGCCAGCACGTAAGGCCCGATGGTGGCGGGGATCAGCCCCAGCCGCACCTCGGTCAGCCCGAAGCGCGCATGATCCGCCGCAATCGCGATGTCGCAGACGCAGGCCATGCCCACGCCGCCGCCCAGCGCATTGCCGTTGATCCGGCCGATCAGCGGTTGCGGCAGGCCGTTCAGCGCCCCCAGCATGCCTGCCAGCGCGGTCGCAGCCTTGCGCCGGTCCGCGTCATCGCCCCGCATCTGGTCCTGCATCCAGCCCAGATCGCCGCCGGCACAAAAGGAGGTGCCCGCCCCCGTCAGCACGACAACGCGAATGTCACGCCGCGTGGCGATCTCTGCTGCGCTGTCGGTCAGCGCGTCGATCATCGCCTGCGACAGGGCATTGTGCTTTTCGGGACGCTCCAGCGTCAGGGTCGCCACCCCGCGCCCGTCGACAGTCAGTCCGATCATCGCATCCCCCTTGCCATCTGCGCCGCCCGCGCGATCACGTCGCGGTCCACGCCGGTCTTGAACCCGCGCGCGGCCAGCATGTCCAGCACCGCTTCGGTCGCCACATTCCCCGGCGCGCCCGGCGCATAGGGGCAGCCGCCCAAACCGCCCACCGCCGCATCGAAGGCCCGCAGGCCGAGATCCAGCGCCACCGCGACATTCGCCAGGGCCCGCCCGCCGGTATCATGGAAATGGCCCGCCAGCTCCGCGACCGGCACCACATCGCTGACCGCCTCGATCATGCGGCCCACCGTCTCGGGCGAGCCCTTGCCGATGGTATCGCCCAAGGACACCGGCATCGCCGCCACCGCGCGCAGGCGCGCGACCACATCGACCACCTGCGCAGGGGCGATGGGGCCGTCGAACGGGCAATCGGTCACGCAAGAGACATAACCACGCAACGCCACCCCCGCCTTTGCCGCCGCCGCGGCCACGGGGCGCAACAGATCAATCGACTGCGCGACCGAGCAATTGAGGTTGCTTTG
>NZ_DAIPIW010000041.1:4686-22330 GCF_036770585.1 Yoonia sp.
CCGTCGCGGGGGCCGACCTCGTGGATGCGGACGACCTCAGCCATCCGACGCATCCGGTGCGAGGGCCGCGACCAGATCACCCGCCGCGACCTGCTGGCCCGCCCTCACGGCGACCGTCGCCAGCACCCCGTCGCGGGGTGCGCGCAGGACATGTTCCATCTTCATCGCCTCCAGCACCACCAGCCGATCCCCCGCCGCGACCGCCTGCCCCGCCGTCACCGCGACCGAGGCGACAAGGCCGGGCATCGGGGCCAGAACGGTATCCCCGCCGCGTTCGTCGGTGGCCCGTTCCAATGGATCAACCAGCGTGAATGTCTGACAAGTCGCACCGAAAACCGTGACCTTGCCCGCATGGCGGATCGCGGGCGCGCCCCAGTCCGTGCCGCGACGGCGCAGAGGAATTGTCTCTTGCCCCAGCGCGACCTCGACCTCATCCGCCGACACAACCCAGAGCGTCGCATCATACCGCTGCCCCCCCTGCGTCAAGGCGATCCGCCGCGCCAGCGGTGACCAGAGCGTGAATCCCGCCAGCGCCCCATCCGGCACATCGGCCGCCACAACGGCCGCAATCGCGATATCCCGCGGGCTCGGCGGCGCATCCTGCATCAGCGCCGCGCCTCGCGCCGCGATCAGCCCGGTGTCGAAATCGCCCGCCAGAAAGCCCTTGTCCCGCACCAGACGGCGCAGAAAGCCAAGGTTCGTGACCGTCCCCGCCACTTGCGTGGCATCCAGCGCCGCCGCCATCCCGCGCAGCGCCGCCGCGCGGTTGGCACCATGGACCGTCAGCTTGGCGATCATCGGGTCATACCAGGGCGAGACCTCATCCCCCGCCCTGACGCCCGTGTCGATGCGCGCGGTATCGGGAAAGACCAGATGATCGATCCGCCCCGTGGCGGGCAGAAAGCCTGCGGGCACATCCTCGGCATAAAGCCGCGCCTCGACCGCGTGGCCGGTGATCGCAAGGTCCTTCTGGCGCAGGGGCAGCGCCTCGCCCGCCGCAACGCGCAACTGCCATTCCACCAGATCGAGGCCGGTGATCGCCTCGGTCACGGGGTGTTCGACCTGCAGCCGCGTGTTCATCTCCATGAACCAGAAACCATCGGGGTGCAGACCCCCGGCACCATCGACAATGAACTCGACCGTGCCCGCCCCGGCGTAACCGATGGCTTTGGCCGCGCGCACCGCCGCATCGCCCATGGCCGCGCGGACCGCCGTTGTCATGCCCGGCGCGGGGGCTTCCTCGATCACCTTCTGATGGCGCCGCTGCAGCGAGCAGTCGCGTTCGAACAGATGCACGGCATCATGCCCGTCACCGAAAACCTGCACCTCGATATGGCGGGGGCTTGCGATGTATTTCTCGATCAGCACGGCAGGATTGCCGAAGGCGGTCCGCGCCTCTGCCTGCGCCGAGGCAAGGGCATCCGCGAAATCGGAAGGCTGCGCCACCAGACGCATCCCCTTGCCGCCGCCGCCCGCCACGGCCTTGATCAGAACCGGATAGCCGGTCTCTGCCGCGCGCGCGGCCAGAAAGTCCGGCTCTTGCCGCGCGCCGTGATAGCCCGGCACGACAGGCACACCCGCCTGCGCCATCAGTGCCTTGGCGGCATCCTTCAGGCCCATGGCACGGATGGCATCCGCCGATGGGCCGATGAACACCAGCCCCGCCTTTTCCACCTCGGCCACGAAGTCCGGGTTCTCGGACAGAAAGCCGTAGCCCGGATGGATCGCCTGCGCGCCTGTTGCCAGCGCCGCCGCGATGATCAGATCACCGCGCAGGTAGCTGTCCGCCACCGGTGCAGGCCCCAGACGCACCGATTCATCCGCCAGCGCGACATGAAGCGCGCGGGCGTCCGCGTCCGAGTAGACCGCCACCGTCCGCACCCCCAAAGCGCGGGCCGTCCGGATCACACGGCAGGCGATTTCGCCACGGTTCGCGATCAGGATCTTGTCAAACATGGCAGGTGCCCCGCCGACAAAAGCGCCGACGTTTTGCCGACGTTGCGCCGACCCGATGCCGACACCGGATTTCGCCCGCCTTTCTCACATGCGGAACACGCCGAAGCGTGTCTCTTCGATGGGCGCATTCAGGGCCGCCGCAAGCGACAGCGCGAGCACCGCGCGCGACTTGCGCGGGTCGATGATCCCGTCATCCCAGAGCCGGGCGCTGGCATAAAGCGGATGCGATTGTGCGGCGAACATATCGATGGTGGGCTGCTTGAAGGCGGCCTCTTCCGCGGGCGACCACTGACCGCCCTTGCGTTCGATGGCCTCGCGCCTGACCGTCGCCAGCACGCCCGCCGCCTGTTCCCCGCCCATCACGGAAATCCGGGACGTCGGCCAAGACCACATGAATTGCGGGCTGTAAGCCCTTCCCGCCATGCCATAATTTCCGGCCCCGAAGGAGCCGCCGACGACCATCGTGATCTTCGGGACCTTCGTCGTGGCGACCGCTGTCACCATCTTGGCCCCGTGCCGCGCGATGCCCTCGTTCTCGTATTTCTGGCCCACCATGAAGCCGGTGATGTTCTGCAGAAAGACCAGCGGGATCTTGCGCTGGCTGCAAAGCTCGATGAAATGCGCGCCCTTCTGCGCGCTTTCGGAAAACAGCACCCCGTTGTTGGCCACGATCCCGCAGGGCCAGCCGTCGATATGGGCAAAGCCGCAAACCAGCGTCTCGCCGAAGCGCGCCTTGAATTCATCAAATCTCGACCCATCCACGATCCGCGCGATCACCTGCCTGATGTCATAAGGCGTGCGCAGATCAGCGGGGATCACATCGAACAATGTGTCGGGATCAAATGCCGGAGGTTCGGACGGTAAGCGACTGACAGATATCGCCTCTTGCAAGGCACAGGATGCGACCGCCTGCCGTGCGAGCGCCAGCGCATGGGCGTCATCCTCGGCCAGATAGTCGGCCACGCCGGACAGGCGCGTGTGCACATCACCCCCGCCCAGCGCCTCTGCCGAGACCACCTCGCCCGTCGCCGCCCTGACCAAGGGGGGACCCGCCAGAAAGATCGTGCCTTGCTCGCGCACGATGATCGCCACATCCGCCATCGCCGGCACATAGGCACCGCCCGCCGTGCAGGAGCCCATGACCACGGCAATCTGCGGGATACCCTTGGCGGACATCTGCGCCTGATTGTAGAAGATGCGGCCAAAGTGGTCGCGGTCGGGGAAAACCTCGTCCTGATTGGGCAGGTTCGCACCGCCGCTATCCACCAGATAGACGCAAGGCAGATGACAGGCTTCGGCGATCTCTTGTGCGCGCAGGTGTTTCTTGACCGTCATCGGGTAGTAGGTGCCACCCTTGACGGTCGCATCGTTGCAAACGACCATCACCTGCTGGCCATGCACCCGCCCGACACCGGCGACGACACCGGCGCAGGGGGCCGCGCCGTCATACATGCCATGCGCCGCCGTCGCGCCGATTTCCAAAAACGGACTGCCGGGGTCGAGCAGGTTGGCGACCCGGTCGCGCGGCAGCATCTTGCCCCGCGACATATGGCGGTCGCGCGCAACCTCACCCCCGCCCGCGGCGGCATGGGCCGCAGCGGCGGCGACCTCGGCCAGCGCGGCCTCGTGTCGGGCGCGGTCGGTCACGCGCTTGGCCCCTGCGGTGCGGGCAGCGCCTCGCCCCTTGGACCGACATGGTAGGTGGTCACCAGCCCCGAAGGATGGGCGCAGGTGACGATCATGCGGATCGCCTCATCGGGGTGGCTGGTGGCCGCGCAATCAGTCGGCTGCGCCCCTTCCGGTGCCATGGCGAGATAGGCCGCCGCGTAGCGGTTGATGATCTCGGTTTCAGAGGGCAATTGCCCGCGCAGCCAGCCCAGATAGGCGGCATAGGCGACCAGCCCGGCAAGCGGCAGGAAATAGAGCCAGCGCATCATTCCCGCCCGCAATAGGCCGCGAAGTCCCCGCCGGACGCCGAAAGGCAGGCCTGCCGGACCGAGAATTCAAGCTCCAGCGCGATCAGGGCCGTTTCGCGCATCATGCAGGTGGCCATCGTGTCCGGCGCAGCCTCGCCGCCCTGCCCGCCCGCTGCACGCAACTGACACTCCAGCGGCACGTTCGCGGTGGCGGTGCGCGGGTTGGCGACCGATTGCTGCACCGAGGCGGCCACATCATCGCTGTCGGCAACCCATGCCTGCAAGCCGTAATAGGTGCGCGCGATGCGCCACTCCCAATAGGCTTGCTCGGCTGCGGCGCAGACCACTGTATCCCCTTCGCAAAACGCGACGGACCGCCCGATACAGTCGCGCGCGGCGCGGCTGACAAGGGCGTTGGGGCCAAGGGCGACCTGTTCGAGGATGCAGGCGTGGACCTCGTCAGTGCCCGGCATGGGCGGCGCGCCGAAGTCCTGCGCGAAGGCGGCGGCGGGCCACAGACAGGCAAGGATAAACCAGCGCATCACATCGCCCCCATCATCTCGCGCCCGATCAGCATCCGGCGGATTTCCGATGTGCCCGCCCCGATCTCCATCAGCTTGGCATCGCGGAAGAGCCGCGCGACAGGCGCGTCGCTCAGAAAGCCCGCACCGCCCATCGCCTGCACGGCCTGATGGGCCTGTTTCATCGCCTCTTCGCTGGCATAAAGACAGCAGGCGGCGGCATCCTGACGGGTGACCGTGCCGCGATCACAGGCCCGCGCGACCTCGTAGACATAGGCGCGCGCGGAATTCATCGCCGTATACATATCCGCGATCTTGCCCTGCATCAGTTGGAAATTGCCGATCGGTTCGCCGAACTGCTTGCGGGTGCTGACATAGGGCATGACCGCGTCCAGACAGGCGGCCATGATGCCAAGGCCGATGCCCGCCAGCACGACGCGCTCATAATCGAGACCCGACATCAACACGCGCACACCTTTGCCTTCCTCGCCCAGCACGTTCTCGAAGGGCACGGCGACGTCGTCGAAGACCAGTTCGCCCGTGTTCGACCCGCGCATCCCCAGCTTGTCGAAATGCGGCGAGCTGCTGAAGCCTTTCAACTCTTTCTCGATCAGGAAGGCGGTGATCCCCTTCGATCCGGCCTCGGGATCGGTCTTGGCGTAGACGACAAGCGTATCCGCATCCGGCCCGTTGGTGATCCAGTATTTGTTGCCGTTCAGGCGGTAGTGATCGTTCCGCCTTTCGGCCCGCAGCGTCATCGAGACGACATCGGACCCCGCCCCCGCCTCGGACATCGCAAGTGCTCCGACATGTTCACCGGACATCAGACGCGGCAGGTATTTCGCCTTCTGCGCGTCCGTCCCGTTCAGCTTGATCTGGTTGACGCAAAGGTTCGAATGCGCCCCATACGACAGCGCGACCGAGGCACTGGCCCGCGCGATTTCCTCGATCGCGACGGTATGGGCGAGATAGGACATGCCCGCCCCGCCATGATCCTCGCCGACCGTGACGCCCAGCAAGCCAAGATCGCCCATCTCGCGCCAGAGCGGCGCCGGAAAGACATTCGCGCGGTCGATGTCGGCTGCCATCGGTTTCACGCGGGTCTGCGCCCAGTCATGCACCATGGCGCGCAGGGCATTCACATCCTCGCCAAGGTCGAACTGCATAGAGGCGTGGAACATGGCTTGCTCCGGTTAATTGAACGCTTGTTCAAATAATAGGCCCGTCCGCCGCCGACTGTCGAGTCCTTTTTGCGCAGGCGCCCTAGCCGATCAGCCGGTCGACAACGGCGTCAAGCTCGTCATAGTGGTCGATCGTCGCCTCGGCCCCCAGCGCCAAGACCGCCTCGCGCCCCGGGCCAAAGGTGACCAGCACCGACGGCACGCCCGCATTGCGCGAGGTATCGCGGTCGGTCACCGTGTCGCCCACCAGAAGCGAGCGCGCGGGATCACCGCCTGCGCGGCTGACGGCCTCGAAATGATGCGCGGGGTCGGGCTTGCGCACCGGCAGGGTATCCGCCCCGATCAGCGACCCGAAGGCATCGCGCACCCCAAGGCTGGTCATCAACTGTTCGGCCAGCCGTTCCGGTTTGTTGGTGGCGATGCCGACCACATAATCCCTGGCCAGAAGCCGTTCCACCGCATCCATCGCGCCGGGATAAAGCACTGTATGCCTGTCGATGGCCAGCGCATAGGCGGCAAGCAGGACCGGATACTGCCGGTCGATCTCGTCCGCGCCATATCCTTCGACCCGCGAAAAGCCCAAGGTCAGCATCGCCCGCCCGCCGCGCAGGGCGGTGGCGGCATCCCGCGCGGGGTCCAGCAGATCGCCCAGCCCCAGCCCGCGAAAGCAATGGTTGGCGGCGGCGATCAGATCGCCGCTGGTATCGGCCAAAGTCCCGTCCAGATCGAAGATTACCGCCGGTTTCATCGCAGCCCCCTGTTCTTGCGCTTTGGACCCTGATGTAACGGGCTGTAAAGTGATGTGAAGCCCCTGCCCTTGTGATCGCGCAAAAGCAGGGTAGAAGTCGGCTCAAGAACGCATAACGAGGCAGCAATGGCAACCGCACTGATCATTCTTGGCGCAGGGATGGGCACCCGCATGAATTCGGACCTGCCCAAGGTGCTGCACCCGATTGCGGGCGCGCCGATGCTGGTGCATGCGATGAAATCGGGCATGGCCCTTGCGCCGGAACGGACCGTCATCGTCGCAGGCCAAGGGGCCAAGGCGGTCGAGACCGCCGCAAGGGATCACGACCCCGAGGTGCAGATCGTCGTCCAGACCGAACAGCTTGGGACCGCCCATGCGGTCGCACAGGCCAGCGACGCCCTGTCGGGCTTTACCGGCGATGCGATTGTCCTTTACGGCGACACGCCCTTCATCCGGCCCGAAACGCTTCAGGCCATGGCCGCCGCCCGTGCCCGTCACGATATCGTGGTGCTGGGATTTCAGGCCGCCGATCCCGGCCGCTACGGGCGGCTGATCATGGCGGGCGACAAGCTGAACCGCATTGTCGAATTCAAGGATGCCACCAAGACCGAACGCGCCGTCAGCTTGTGCAACAGCGGTGTCGTCGCAGCCGATGCCCAGACGCTGTTCGATCTGGTCGCGGCGGTCGGCAACGACAATGCGGCGGGCGAATACTACCTGACGGACATCGTGGGCATCGCCACGGCGCGCGGGCTTTCCGCAACCGTCGTCACCTGTGACGAGGCCGAGACGCTCGGCATCAACTCCCGCGCGGAACTGGCCGCGGCCGAGGCGCTGTTTCAGGCGCAGGCCCGCAAGGCCGCGATGGCCGATGGTGTCACCCTGACTGCGCCCGAAACCGTCTACTTCGCCCATGACACGGTGATCGGGCGCGACAGCACCGTCGAACCCAACGTCGTCTTCGGGCCCGGCGTCACCATCGAAAGCGGGGCCATGATCCGCGCGTTTTCGCATCTCGAAGGCTGCCATGTCTCACGCGGCGCGGTCGTCGGCCCCTTTGCCCGCCTGCGCCCCGGCGCGGAACTGGCCGAGAACGTCAAGGTCGGCAACTTCGTCGAGATCAAGAACGCCGTGCTGGATGAGGGCGCGAAGGTGAACCACCTGTCCTATATCGGCGATGCCGCGGTCGGGGCGCAGGCCAATATCGGCGCAGGCACCATCACCTGCAATTATGACGGCGTCTTCAAGCATCACACCACCATCGGGGCCGCGGCCTTTATCGGATCGAACACCATGCTTGTGGCCCCCGTGACCATTGGCAAGGGGGCCATGACCGGCAGCGGTTCGGTCATCACCCGCGACGTAGGCGCAGGCGATCTGGCGGTCGCAAGGGCGAAGCAGGACAACAAGGCGGGCTTCGCCGCAAGGTTCTTCGCCAAGCTGCGCGCGCAAAAGAACAAGGGGGCCTAGGCAATGTGCGGAATCATCGGCGTGCTCAGCGATCACGAAGCCGCCCCCCTGCTGGTCGAGGCGCTCAAGCGGCTGGAATATCGCGGTTATGACAGTGCGGGCATCGCCACGATCAACGAAGGCAAGCTCGACCGCCGCCGTGCCGTCGGCAAGCTGGTGAACCTGTCCGATAGGCTGGTCCACACCCCGCTGGCCGGCAAATCCGGCATCGGCCATACCCGCTGGGCCACCCATGGCGCCCCGAACGAAGGCAACGCCCACCCCCACCGCGCAGGCCGCGTCGCGGTCGTGCACAACGGCATCATCGAGAATTTCCGCGAGCTGCGCGCCTATCTGGCCGAGAACGGCATCGGCTTCGAAACCGACACCGACACCGAAACCGTGGCGCTTCTGGCCAACCATTACCTCGACCAGGGGCACTCTCCTGTTCAGGCCGCCGAAAAGACCATCGCCCGTCTGGAAGGGGCCTATGCGCTGTGCTTCCTCTTCGAAGGCGAGGCCGATCTGCTGATCGCCGCCCGCAAGGGATCACCGCTGGCCATCGGCTATGGGCAGGGCGAGATGTTCGTGGGCTCTGACGCCATCGCGCTGGCCCCCATGACCGACCGGATCAGCTATCTCGAAGAGGGCGACTGGGCCGTCGTCACCCGCGCATCCGTCACGGTCCGCGATGCCAACGGCGCGCTGGCCAACCGCGAGGTCCGCACGATCCATCTGGACAACGCCCGCGTCGACAAGGCCGGCTACAAGCACTTCATGGCCAAGGAAATCGCCGAACAGCCCGTGGTGCTGCAAGGCGCGCTGGCCCATTACATCACGCCCGACGGGACCGCTGTGTCCCTGCCCGCCCCCGGGATCGACTTTGCAGGCATCGAACGGATGACCCTCGTGGCCTGCGGCACGGCCTATTACGCCTGCCTTGTGGCCAAATACTGGTTCGAGCAATTCGCCCGCATCCCCGTCGAGGTCGATGTGGCCTCGGAATTCCGCTACCGCGAACCGCCCGTTTCGCCGGGCACCGTCGCGCTCTTCGTCAGCCAGTCGGGCGAGACCGCCGATACGCTGGCCGCCTTGCGCTACATGACCGGCAAGGCCGATCAGATCGTCTCGGTCGTCAATGTGCCCGAAAGCAGCATCGCGCGCGAAAGCGACCTGCCGCTGCCCATTCTTGCGGGCATCGAAATCGGTGTGGCCTCGACCAAGGCCTTCAGCTGCCAACTGACGACACTCGCCATCCTCGCGCTGCATGCGGCCCATCTGCGCGGGCATCTGAATGACGCGGGCCTTGCAGAAAAGCTTGCCGCCTTGCGCAGCCTGCCGGGGTTGCTCAATCAGGCGCTGGGGATCGAGGAAAAGTCCCGGGCACTCTCGCGCAAACTGGCCGAGGCGCGCGACATCCTGTTTCTGGGCCGTGGCGCGATGTATCCTCTGGCCCTTGAAGGCGCGCTGAAACTCAAGGAAATCAGCTACATCCACGCCGAGGCTTATGCGTCAGGCGAACTCAAGCACGGCCCGATCGCGCTGGTCGACAAACATGTGCCGGTGATCGTCATGGCCCCGCGCGATGCGCTCTTCGACAAGACCGTGTCCAACATGCAAGAGGTCATGGCCCGTGGCGGCAAGGTCTTGCTGATCACCGACCGGCAAGGGGCAAGGGAAGCGGGCGAAGGTGTCTGGGAAACCCTGGTCATGCCAGAGGTCGATCCCTTCCTCGCCCCGATCCTCTATGCGGTGCCTGCGCAATTGCTGGCCTATCACACGGCGGTCGCCAAGGGCACGGATGTGGACCAGCCGCGTAATCTGGCGAAATCCGTCACCGTGGAATAAGGCACGACGCGCCCGGGCGCTGCCCGATAACCGGACCAGACTGCTCATTATTGGCCCATAAATATCCCCGCCGGAGGCATCCCGACATCGCCTGACCGTCAGCCGTTCGCGGCTGTCACCGAAAGCGGCACGATTGCTGTCAGCGGCGCCTCCAGCAGGCGCATGGCGGCAAGACTGATCTGGCTGCCTGATCCCGCTGCGCCACCCGACGGGCGCAATTCGATGTTGATCGTGCGGCCCTGATAGCTGACCTTTCCCTGCTGCACTCGGGTGACCAGCGGGGTTTTCAGCCAGATGCCGGGCTCGGCCGGCGAGCCCAGCGTGGCCAGCGTCGTGCCGAGCGCCTGATCCGCCGCCGTGGCCAGCACGGCCACCGCCTCGGCCCGATCGGACGCCGATGTGGTGTCGAAATCCGCCACCGTGCGCGCGGTCTGCGGCGGCGGGGGTGGTGGCGCTGCGGCAAGCGTTTGCGCCGGGGCCACGCCCGGGTCCGGCACGTCTTGTCCGGACACCTCTTGCAAGAAAGGTGTCTCGCAGGCGGACAGCGCCAGAAGCGCGGTGAGCATGGCAAATCGCATGACTCCAAGCTATGCGCCGCAACCGGTCCTGACAATGCCGGTCTGATCACTTGCGCGGCGCGGCGCGCATGTTAGGTGTTGTGTATGACCGCACCATTGATCGATCCGTTCCACCGCGCCATTTCCTATCTGCGGGTCTCCGTCACCGACCGCTGCGATTTCCGCTGCGTCTATTGCATGTCGGAAAACATGACCTTTTTGCCCAAGAAGGAATTGCTCACGCTGGAAGAACTGGACCGCATGTGTTCGGCCTTCGTCCGTCTGGGCGTGCGCAAGCTGCGCATCACCGGGGGCGAGCCATTGGTCCGGCGCGAGATCATGACCTTCTTTCGCGCCATGTCGCGGCATCTGCAGACCGGCGCGCTGGACGAACTGACGCTGACCACCAACGGCAGCCAGCTTGCGAAATTCGCCGAAGATCTGGCCGATGCGGGCGTGCGGCGAATCAATGTCTCGCTTGATACGCTGGATCAGGACAAATTCGCTCGCATCACCCGCTGGGGCCGCCTGCCGCAGGTGATGAAGGGCATCGATGCCGCGCAAAAGGCGGGGCTGCGGGTCAAGATCAATACCGTCGCACTCAAGGGCTTCAACGAGGATGAGTTGCACCGTCTGACCGACTGGTGCGCCGAGCGCGACATGGACCTGACCTTCATCGAGGTGATGCCGATGGGCGATATCGGCAACGAGGACCGGATCGGCCAGTATTGGTCCCTGAACGACCTGCGCGCCCGGCTGGCGGAACGATCCCCCCTGACCGACCTGCCCGACCGCACGGGGGGACCCGCCCGCTATGTCCGCATGGAAAGCACCGGCCAGAAGATCGGCTTCATCACGCCGCTGTCCCATAATTTCTGCGAAAGCTGCAACCGCGTGCGGATCACCTGCACCGGCGAGATCTACACCTGTCTGGGTCAGGAAGGCCATTCCGACCTGCGCGCGCCATTGCGGGCCTCTGAATCCGACGCGATGCTGGACGACGCGATCCGTGCGGCGATTGCATTGAAGCCCAAGGGGCATGATTTCGACTATTCCCGCCAGCAGGTCGACGGGCAGGTCAGCCGTCACATGTCCCACACGGGGGGATAAATCCGCGCGACGTCAGGCCGCCGGCATCCGCTGCTCGACGATCTCGGCCCACCACGAACAGCCCGCAGGGATCGTGTCGTCGTTGAAGTTGTAGGCCGGGTGGTGGACCATCGCGGTGTCGCCGTTGCCGACGAGGATATAGGCCCCGGGGCGTTCTTCCAGCATGAAGGCGAAATCCTCGCCGCCCATGACCAGCGGCGCCTCTGCGCAATCGCCCGATACCGCCCTTGCGACGGCGGCGGCGAATGCGGTCTGTTCGTCGTGGTTCACCATGACCGGATAGCCGCGATGATACTTGACCTCGGCCTTCGCCCCGAAGGTTGCCGCTGTCCCCTCGCAGATCGCCTTGAGACGAGCCTCGGCCATATCGCGCATCTCTTTGGACATGGTCCGCACGGTGCCCTTCAGATGCACACGCTGGGCGATCACGTTGAAGGCCTTGGACGAGCTTTCGATCGACGTGACCGAGACCACGATCTGGTCCACCGGATCGGCATTGCGGCTGACGATGGATTGCAGCGCGGTGACGGTATGGGCTGCAACAAGCGTGGAATCCACCGTTTCCTGCGGTTTGGCCGCATGGCCGCCCTTGCCTTCGATGGTGATCTCGAACTGGTCGGTTGCGGCAAAGAAGGCACCGGGCCGGATCGCGAAACTGCCCACGGGACGACCGGGCCAGTTGTGCATGCCGTAGACTTCCTGAATGCCCCAGCGGTCCATCATGCCGTCTTCGCACATCTCACGGCCACCGCCGCCGCCTTCTTCGGCGGGCTGGAAGATCACGACGACGGTCCCGTCGAAATTGCGCGTCTCGGCCAGATACTTCGCCGCCCCCAGCAACATCGCGGTATGCCCGTCATGGCCGCAGGCATGCATCGCACCATCGGTTTTCGAGGCATAGTCCAGCCCCGTCTGTTCATGGATCGGCAGCGCATCCATGTCGGCGCGCAGCCCGATGACCTTGCCCGAGGTATCGGACTTGCCCTTGATGACCCCGACCACACCGGTGCGCCCGATGCCGGTCACCACCTCGTCACAGCCGAAAGCCTGCAGCTTTTCGGCGACGAGGGCGGAGGTGCGGTGCGTCTCGAACAGGATCTCGGGGTGTTCGTGCAGGTCGCGGCGCCATGCGGTGATTTCAGGCAGCAGTTCGGCAAAGCGGTTCTTGACGGGCATCGGGGATTCTCCATTTTTCCCGCTGATACTTGGCCTAAGCGCAAAGATTGTCCACCAGCCGCGCGATAAATGCCTCGCCCTGCCGGAACTGATCGACGGTGATGTATTCGTTGGGCTGGTGCGCCTGCGCGATATCGCCGGGGCCGCAGATCACGGCGGAATAGCCGCGCTCCTGAAACTGGCCCGCCTCGGTGCCGTAGCTGACCACATGGCGCGCGTTCTCGCCGGTCAGCTGTCGCGCCAGCGCCTCGGCGCGGCCGGCAACTTCGGGCACAAGCCCGGGCACGTGGAAATATTGCTCGGCGGTGATTCCCGCTTCGGGGCGGACCTGCTTCATCTCGGCCTCGAGCTCGGTCAGTTTGGCCTGAAAGCGCGCCTGCCATTCGCCGATATCCTCGCCCGGGACGATGCGGAAGTCGAAGCCGAAATGGCAGTCCCTGGCGGTGATGTTATGTGCCGTCCCCCCTTGGATCGTGCCCACATGCAGCGTGGTGTAGGGCGGCACGAAGTCGGCGGCCAGTTCCGTCACGGGTTTCGCCGCATTCTCGGCATTCACCTCGTTCGCCCAGTTGATCAGCTTGGCGGCCATCATGATCGCGCTGACGCCGGTGGGGGCAAGCGAGGAATGCACCTCGAAGCCGCGGAAATGCATCTTGTAGCCGATCCCGCCCTTGTGGCCGGTGACGATCTTCATCATCGAAGGTTCGCCCACGATCACGGTATCGGCGCGGGGCAGGCCATGGCTGACCATGTGATCGATCATCGGCGGGGCACCGGTGCAGCCGACCTCTTCGTCATAGCTGAGCGCGATCTGCAACGGCCGCTTGATGCCCCGTTCCAGCGCCAGCGGCACCGCCGACAAGGCCAGCGCATCAAAGCCCTTCATGTCGCAGGTCCCGCGACCGTAAAGCCGCCCTTGACGTTCGGTCACCGTGAAGGGGTCGGTGTCCCATGCCTGCCCGTCGACGGGCACGACATCGGTATGACCGGACAGCACCACGCCCCCATCGACCTGCGGTCCGACATGGGCGTAAAGGGCCGCCTTGGTGCCATCCTCGTTGGGGACACGGGTCGCCGAGACGCCGTATCCGGCAAGGTAATCCTCAACAAAATCAATCAGTTTCAGATTGCTGTCGCGGCTGACCGTGGGAAAGCCGACCAGCTTGTCCATCAGCATCCTTGCCTGTGTCGTCATCTGCTTTCCCCTGGTCCCTGCCGCCGTCCTGTTGCCCCATCAATAGGCATCCGGCCGCTACTGCCCAGTTTCGCGGCACATCCCCGCCGCTGCAATGTGGAATCGGCTTGCGTGGTGGAATTTTGCTGTTAGCGTAAAACATATGTGACGGACCTCGGCAGAAGGTTCCGCGCAAAAGAACAACAAAAAGAACCGCTTGGGGGGTTCCTCTATGCCCGATGGGGCCTTGCCCGTCCTGGATGTCCGGGACCTCAAAACCGTTTTCAGAACGCGCGGTGGCGAAGTCCACGCAGTCAACGACGTCAGCTTTTCGCTGCGTCCGGGGGAACTGCTGGGCGTCGTCGGCGAAAGCGGATCGGGCAAGTCGGTGACGATGATGTCGCTCTTGGGTCTGTTGCCCTCGCCGCCCGCCGATGTGCGCAATGGCGTGGTCCGTTTCGACGGCAAGGACCTGCTGCGCGTCTCGCCCCAGGATCTGCGCAAGGTCCGTGGCGGCCAGATCGGCTTTGTGTTTCAGGATCCGATGACCTCGCTCAATCCGGTCTTTTCGGTGGGCTTCCAACTGATGGAGCCGCTGCGCAAGCACATGGGGATGTCCAAGCGGCAGGCCGCGACACGGGCGCAAGAGCTGCTGGAACTGGTCGGCATCCCTGACGCCCGCCGCCGCCTTGACGACTATCCACACCAGTTTTCCGGCGGCATGCGCCAGCGCGTGATGATCGCGATTGCGCTGGCCTGCGACCCCAAGGTGCTGATCGCGGACGAGCCGACAACGGCGCTGGATGTGACGATACAGGCGCAGATTCTGGAACTGATGAAAGAGTTGCGCGAAAAGCTGGGCATGGCGGTGATCTGGATCACCCATGACCTTGGCGTGATCGCGGGGATCGCCGACCGCGTCATGGTCATGTATGGCGGTCAGGTGGTCGAACATGCCCCCGTGCGCGAGTTGTTCGGCAACCCGCAGCATCCCTATACGCGCGCGCTGCTGAAGACGATCCCGACGATCCACGGCGCGCGCGCCAAGCGTCTGACGATCATCGAGGGCCAGCCCCCGATCCTGGGTGCCGCGCCCACATCCTGCCCGTTCCGCGACCGCTGCGACGTGGCCTTCGACCGCTGCGCGGCCGAAAACCCGCCGCGCTATGATCTGGGTCATGGCCATGATGCGGCCTGTTTCTTCGATGCACGAACAGGGGCGCCGCGCGATGCTTGACGATACCCGAAAACCGCTTGTCTCGGTGCGTGACCTCAAGATGCACTTCCCGATCTATGCGGGGCTGTTCCGCAGGCGGGTCGGCGAGGTGAAGGCGGTGGATGGCGTCAGCTTCGATGTGTATGAGGGCGAAACGCTTGGTCTTGTCGGCGAATCCGGTTGCGGCAAGTCCACCTGCGGGCGGGCCGTCCTGCGGCTTTATGATATCACCGATGGCTCGATCCGGATCGACGGCAAAGAGATCGGCGCGACCCCGCAAACCGCCCTGCGCCCGATGCGCCCGACCATGCAGATGGTGTTTCAGGACCCGCAGGCCAGTCTGAACCCGCGCATGACGGTCGAGGATATCATCAAGGAACCGCTGGACGAACATACGAAACTGTCAGAGGCCGAAAAGCGCGAGAAGGTCGGCGCCTTGATGGACGCGGTGGGCCTGAACCGCAGGTTCGCGAAACGCTATCCGCAGGCGTTTTCGGGCGGCCAGCGGCAGCGGATCGGCATTGCCCGCGCGCTGGCGCTGAACCCCAAGTTCATCGTCTGCGACGAACCGATCGCGGCGCTGGATGTGTCCATTCAGGCGCAGGTGGTGAACCTGCTGGAAGACCTGCAGGAACAATTCGGGCTGACCTATCTGTTCATCAGCCACGACCTGTCGATGGTCCGCCATATCGCCACCCGTGTGGCGGTGATGTATCTTGGAAAGGTGGTCGAGCTTGCCCCGCGCGAGGCGCTCTATGCCGACCCGCTGCATCCCTACACCAAGGCGTTGCTTTCGGCTGTTCCCGAACCCGACCCCAGCCTTGCGCGCACGTCAGGGCGGATCATCCTGCAAGGCGATGTGCCCTCGCCCTCCAATCCGCCGAAAGGCTGCAACTTCTGCACCCGCTGTCCTGCCGTGATGGACATATGCAAGCAGGAAGAACCCCAATACCGTGAGGTCAAGCCCGGTCACTTCACCGCCTGCCACCTCTTCAACGGAACCAATGACACCGCCGGAAACACGGCGGGGCACGAGGCTCAAGAGCTAACCAACAAGGAGAAGATATCATGAAACTCAAAACAGCCCTGATGGGTGCTGTCGCGACTTTCGCCGTAGCGCAGATGGCTTACGCCGATGCGCATGAAGGCGAACGCGGACGCGACGGCCAGCTGAACATCATCTACTGGCAGGCCCCGTCGATCCTGAACCCGTTCCTGTCGGGCGGCACCAAGGATATCGAGGCCGCCTCGTTGATCCTCGAACCGCTGGCACGCTATGACGAGACCGGCACGCTGGTGCCCTTTCTGGCCGAAGGGATCCCGACCGTCGAGAACGGTGGCGTCTCCGAAGACCTGACCAGCATCACATGGCGGCTGAAAGAGGGCCTGCTGTGGTCCGACGGCACCCCCGTCACCGCAGCCGACGCTGTCTTCACGGCCGAATACTGCATGCACCCCGAAGGCGGTTGCGCGCAGTTGTCTAAGTACAACGGTGTCACCAACGTCGAGGCGCTGGACGATCTGACCGTCAAGATCACCTTCGGCGCCCCGCAGCCGAACCCCTACGGCCCGATGGTCGGCGGCCAGTCCCCGATCCTTCAGGCAGCACAATTCGCCGACTGCCTTGGCGCGCGTGCCCCTGAATGCACAGACGCCAACTTCGGCCCGATCGGCACCGGTCCCTTCGTCGTGACGGATTTCCGCACCAACGACGTGATCCAGCTGGTGGCGAACGACAACTACCGCGATCCGAACAAACCGGCCTTCGCCACTGTCACGTTCAAGGGTGGCGGTGACGCCGCAGCCGCTGGCCGTGCCGTGCTGGAAACCGGCGAGTTCGACTATGCCTGGAACCTGCAACTTGCCCCCGACGTGATCTCGTCGATGGCGGCTGCCGGCATGGGGACGCCCGTGTCCGCCTTCGGCACATTGGTCGAACGCATCGAGATGAACCTGACCAACCCCTCGCCATCCCTGCCCGAGGGCGAGCGGTCAACCGCGCTGCATCCGCATCCGTTCCTGTCGGATGAATCGGTCCGCCGCGCGCTGTCCATGGCGATTGACCGCGACCTGCTGGTCGAGGTTGGCTATGGTCAGGCCGGTCGCCCGACCTGTAACCTTGTCCCGGGACCCGAGCTTTACGCCTCCGACAACACCGATTGTCTGGTGCAGGACATTGCAGGCGCAAACGCGCTTCTTGACGCCGCAGGCTGGGTCGACAGCAACGGCAATGGCATCCGCGACAAGGACGGTGTTGAACTGCGTATCCTTTACCAGACCTCGACAAACGCCGTGCGTCAGGACTTTCAGGCCCTGATCAAGGAATGGTGGTCGGAAATCGGTGTCGAGACAGAGCTGCGCAATATCGACGCCTCGGTCTTCTTCGGCGGTGATCCGGGCTCGCCCGACACCTTCGAAAAGTTCTATGCCGATGTTGAAATGTATGCCAACAACTTCGACGGCACCGACCCGCAGGCCTATCTCGCGGCCCATACCTGTGACAAGGCCCCACGGCCTGAAACACAGTGGCAGGGCGAAAACATCAACCGTTTCTGCGATCCCGAGTATGACGCGCTTGTCGCCGAACTCCAGCAGACTGCCGAGCTTGAAAAGCGTGGCGAGATTGCACGCCGGTTGAACGACATGCTGACCAAGGACAGCATGGTCATCGTGCCGCTGGTGGACCGTGGCCGTGTATCGGCCCATGCCAACTCGCTCGGTGGTGTTGTCCTGAACACATGGGACAGCGAGCTTTGGAACATTGCCGACTGGTACCGGATCGGCGACAACCG
>NZ_DAIPIW010000114.1:0-5174 GCF_036770585.1 Yoonia sp.
GCGGCCACCTC
Organism: Yoonia sp.; assembly: GCF_036770585.1. Taxonomy (GTDB): domain Bacteria; phylum Pseudomonadota; class Alphaproteobacteria; order Rhodobacterales; family Rhodobacteraceae; genus Yoonia. The sequence continues at coordinate 12 of NZ_DAIPIW010000114.1, forward strand.
GGCATTGCCGCCATGGCTCGCCAGCATCGGGCGGACCGTTTCCAGCGCCGCCTCGACCCGCTCGAACAGCGAGGGTTTCAGGATGCCGTGACGGCGGAGCACGGCATAAACCACCTCATCCCGCGCGGCCTCGGCCAGGGCCGCGCCAAAGCCCGGCTGGGATTTCAGACTGCGGATCAGGCGGCGAAAGGCCTCGGCGTTCAGCGCATCCAGTGCTTCGGTCTGGGCCTTCGCGCCCATCCGGGCCGCATCATCCCAATGCTCCGCCAGCGCCTCCAGCGCGCGCAGATCACCCAGCAGCCGGTCAAGGCTTGGGGCATCTGCTGTGGAGGCGGCGGCGTCTTTCATGGCCTCAGGCGTACTTCACGTCTTTGAGGAGGATCGGCTGCGCGATCCCCGCCACCGCCCCCGCCGTAATCGCCGCCAGCCACATCGGCGCAAACTGCCCCAGGACCAGCCCAACGATCAGACCCGCACCCGCGCCGATGGCCAGTTGCCGGATCACCATGCGGTTGTCTTTGAAAAGCTTGCCCGCAAAGAATTGCTTCGCAGAGTTCATTGCCATGCTGAACATGCGCGCCCTCCTCAGGTAAGGGACAGCACGAGCACGGTCAGAACGACCGCGACGCTGCCCGAAATGATGCCGTAAAGCCCGCCCATATAGGCGGCGAGTTCCGTGCCAAGGGCGTCCTTGCCGATGCGGATGCCCGACAGGGCCCCGGCACCAAGGGCAGCCGCAAGGCCAATGATTAGGGAGAGGATAACAGTCACGCGCAGGGTTCCTTTTGGTCTTGTGTCAATGGCTTTGATGCGACGCAAAGGCGCTGTGGGGCGCCAGTGCCGAGGTCAGGTCGGCGATCGCCTCGGCAACGGAACGGGCCTTCTCGGCCTCCCCACGCTGCTGGAAGATGCCTTGCGCATCACGCAGAAGGGCGACAGCCTCCTGGACATGGCGCGGGTTGCCGGCTTCGGGGTTTTCCAGATCGTCGGGCAGGTTCGCCAGGCAATTGGCCTTGTTCGCGATGGTGTTGGCATAGGCCTCGGGCATGTCGCGCAGGGTGCGGACCTTCAGCGCCTCGTCATAGGCATCCAGCGCGCGCAAGCAGTTTTCTACCCGGTGCGCGGTCGAGACATACTGCAGCGCATTGCCAAGGTTGTTTTGCAGCATGGCATATTCAACCGGATGGTCGATCAGGGTAACGACCTTCAGCCCCTCCTCGAACGCTTGCACCGCCAAAGCTTCGCGCAGCTTGCCGCTTTCGTCTGTGAAGGGCATCGACATGAAGGCGGTGGCGAGGTTGTTCTGCAGGATCGCGAATTCCTTGGGGTATGCGGCCTTGTCAAAGGTCCGCAAAGCCCGCTGATAGGCAGATATCGCGGGCTGGATCGGCATCATGCCCCAGCCCGCAAGCGTCTGGCAGATCAGGCCAAGGTTCATCTCGGCCTCAGCAACCTCGGCGTCCGAACCTTCAGCAGTCAGGGTCGCGATGGCCTTGGTGATTTCCGCGCGGGCAGCCTTCATCGGATCGGCATCCTCAGCCGGCACCGCCATCAGCGCTGTGGCAAGACGCGCCCGAATGCGCGCCCCGCCCAGCACTTCGTCCGGAGGGACGAGCGTCAGAGCCTTGCGATAAAGGTCAACAGCGGCATGCAGGTCAGCGGGTTCGCGCGGGGCCTGCTGCAGGCCCATCGCAATCTCCATCAGCATCTGCGCCTTATCGGCGTCAGAGGCATCAGCGTCTTCGACGGCCATCAGCGCCGCATCGACCTGCTGCTTGGTGCGGCTGGTTGTAGCCATGGTGGACCCTCCCCCGCGCGACTCAGGCGTGTCGCGTCTTCTTGTACGGAAACAAGATCACTTGCCGCGCGCTCTGTCTACTTTCTTCTTCAATTGAAAATCAACTTTGCAGGCTGGGCGGCAGTTCTGCGCAAAGTGCGCCCTGATCGGATACCCAGTTAGCAGGAAGATCAGTCACCCTCAGCCCAAGCAGACCCAGATCCTGAAACACGTCCCGCGCTTGCGCCACGCGGTCCCCAGCAGCATTGCGGAGCTTCAGAAGACAGCCGCCCGCCGTTGCCTGATGCACGGGCAGGATCATCAGCGTGCCGTCGCGTATGAGCACCACCACCGAAGCGATGCCGCGAAAGTAGGTCTCGACCACCACCGCGGGCAGGTAGACAGACCCATCCCGAACCGAAAGCACCGCGGTCATGCGGCCAGCCAACCATCAATCAGTCCGCGCACCCTTTGCGCTACGCTTTGCGCCGAAGCCTCGACCGGGGGGCTCAGTGCAAGGCCAAGGTCAAGGCTCGCCGCCTCGATCAACAGGACGACCACCGTCGCGGGATAGGCGTCGCCATAAATGCGGCGCCCGGCGTAAAGTGCATGATCCCAGCGGAACTCGTGCAAGCCCGCGCCCTTGGCAGGTGGCGCGGCAAGGACCTCGCCCGGCACCTCATAGACTGCGCCGGGATTGCCGCCGGGCACGCGGGCATCCACGACCACAAGATGGGTGGCCCCGCGCGCGCGATACATTGCCGTCATGCCGTCGGTGCCCACATCAAATAGCCGCACCTCGGGCGGCAGGCCGATGCCCCGCAGGAGGGCCATCACCCGTGGCCCTGCCCCATCATCGCTGCGGTTGGGATTGCCGCAGCCAAGTACGACAATGTCGGGCCCGGTCAGATCCGCCATAGCCTGCAGGACCATTCCGGCTCGACCGGCAGCATGAGTTCGGGCAGATCGCAGAACCGGGCATGGACCTTGTAGTACATGCAGGTCTCACAGGGCTGCGGCATGTCTTCGGCGACAATCGTGTGGTCGGTAAAGCCGCTGATCACCAGTTTCTTTTCCAGATCATCACCGGCTTCTACCTGCAGCCGGTGGACCAGCGCGTTCACCTCTTCGCTGGTTCCGGCGCGGGGCCAGACTTCGGTCTGCAGACCACCGGCAAGGCGGGTGGCAATCTCCTGGCGCAAGGCGTCAATGTCCATCTTTCCCCCCGTTCAGATCCGCCAAAGGCGGCACCACCAGTCCGCCTTGGCGGGCAGGTTGAGTTCCGGCAGGTCGCACCAGCGCTTGTGGACCAGATAGTACATGCACTCCTGGCAACGCATCTTGTCGGGTCCATAGGGCTCAAGAATCCAGCCCGAAATGACCAGTTTTTCCCGCAGGGCGTTGGCGTCCAGCGGTCGCAGGATGTCGAGCAGTTTGGAAAACTCCTTGTCCGTTTCGGGAAAGGGTTCCACCTCTGTCACCAGACCCTCGGCAAACATGTCCTCGATCATCCGGAGCAGCATGTCATGCCCGGCTTCGGACGGAGTCACACCGTACCGCGCAAGGTATGCCGCATCACGATCGGTGCTGCTGGCCTCCATATTCATGGCTAGTCCCTCCCCGGATGTAGCCGTTGGCGGCCGGGACGGTGCCCCGACCGCCACTCTCCGGATCAAGCCGTCCTGAAGCGCGCCAGTTCCTCGCCCGTCTGTCCGTCATGCGCGTGCACCGTGCAGACCAGACAGCTGTCATAGGACCGGCAGACGTGGCCGACCTCGACGGGATCGTGCTTGTTCTTGATCGGCGTGCCGATCAGTGCCTCTTCGATCGGTCCGCGCTGGCCATCGGCCGAACGGGGGCCGACGTTCCAGGTGGTGGGGGCGATGATCTGGTAGTTGGCGATCTTGCCGTTCTTCACTTCGATCCAGTGGCACAGCGCACCCCGGATCGCCTCGGTCGCTCCCCAGCCTTTGCCGTCGCGCTCCGTGGGCTTGATGTACCACTCATCGTTCAGCCGGAACTCGCGCAGGATGCGCTCGGCCTCACGATAGAGGATGCACAGCTCGTGCATCCGCGCGAAGTGGCGCAGCATGATCGAGGCGCCGCCCATCTTGCGGTACATGTCCAGCACCAGCCCGTCCGAGTGCTGGAAGGCCTGGCCGGTGGTGTTGCCTGCGATCAGGCGGCGGGCCAGCGGTCCGGCCTCAAGCGCGCCAGATTCCGCATGGCGCACGGCGGTGCCCCAGGAATACTTGCCCGCCGGATCGACCTTGTTCTTGGCGATGGGCTTCGTGGTGCGGTCAAACGGATGCACTGCCGCGCCCTCATCGTACCAGGCGTGGGTCGTGTCTTCACGGGTGAAGATATGCTCCATCGGCCCGAAGGTATCGGTCGCCCCGTCATAGGTGCCCGACTTCATGATCACGGCCGAGGACCGCCCGTCGATGGTGGGCTTGTTGTACTTGTCCTCGTGCGGCAGGTAGCCCCAGGTCACGAACTTGCCATGGCCCTTGCCATAGTGCTGCAGGCCGATCTCCTTGGACATGCGCCAGAACAGGCCAAGGTCGGAATTCGCGTGCTTCGGGCTTTCCTCAAGCCAGGCCTCGAACTGCTCCAGCGTCTGGATTTCCTCATACCGCTCCATCGAGCAGCCGAGCCACAGGGGTTCGATCCAGTTCTGCCGGAAGTGTTCCAGGATAGACCAGGCGCGCGTTACGTCAGTCAGCGTCGGCGCGCACATCACGCCGCCCGGCACCATGAAGGACGAATGCGGCCACTGCCCGCCGAGAAGCGCGTAGATCTCTACCGGGCGGCCCGAGATGGTGACCCCCGCCTCATAGGAGGTGCCAGTGAAGGGCGAATAGCGTTTGACCGCTTCGGCGTAGAAGGGCGATGCGGCATAGTTTTCGTTGGTGTAGTCGATCATGAACAGACCGTAATGGTGGCGTGGCAGCGATTGCAGCGACTCCACGATCTGGCCCAGGTTCCGCGCGAGGATGGCGTTGCGCGGCACGGTCGTGCCCCAGGCCGTATCCAGCGCCCAGGCGGCGCAGGTCAGGTGCGAGGCCCCGCAGATCCCGCAGGCGCGGGGGGTGACGACGAGGCCCGCCTGCGGGTCCTTGTCCTTCAGGATCACCTCGAACCCGCGGAACAGTTCCGCGTGGGTCCAGGCGTTGGTGACGACGCCACCTTCGATTTCAACCCGCACATCCAGATCGCCTTCGACCCGGCCCACAGGAGAGATGTCGAGCGTCTCGACGGTTGCTGCTGTTGCTGACATGTGTTTGCTCCCTGTTCGCGGTTCAGACCACGAAGATGTCTTCTTCGGCCCAGGCGGGGGCCATTCCCTTGGCGGCGGCGGTCAGCTTGATGTAGCCGACCTTGTC
>NZ_DAIPIW010000042.1:0-11735 GCF_036770585.1 Yoonia sp.
GAATACGGCGCGCGCGCGGGCTTCTGGCGGCTGCACCGGATGCTGAAGGATCTGCCGATCACGATCTATGGCGTCGCTACAGCCTTGGCCCGCGCGCCCGCGCAGGTGGCGGCGATGAAGAAAGCGGGGTGGGAAATCGCCAGCCACGGCCTCAAGTGGGTCGAACACAAGGACATGAGCGCGGATGAGGAACGCGCAGCGATCCGCGAAGCGATCCGCCTGCATACCGAGGTGGTGGGTGCCCCGCCGCGCGGCTGGTATACGGGCCGCTGTTCGATGAACACCGTCGATCTGGCGGCCGCGGAAGGCGATCTTGCCTATATCGCCGACAGCTATGCCGATGATCTGCCCTATTGGGTCAAGGCGGGCGGCAAGGACCAGCTGATCGTGCCTTATACGATGGATTGCAACGACATGCGCTTTGCCATTCAGGCGGGCTTCAGCACGGGCGACCAGTTCGAAAGCTATCTGAAGGACAGTTTCGACGTGCTCTATGCCGAAGGACAGGCAGGCGCGCCCAGGATGCTGTCGATCGGTCTGCATTGCCGTCTGGCGGGGCGGCCCGGGCGGGCGCTGGCGCTGAAACGGGCGCTGGATCACATGGCAGCACATAGGGGCGTCTGGTTTGCGACCCGTGAACAGATTGCCGACCATTGGGCCAAGGCACATCCGCCGGTGACGCGCGAACGCCCCTCGGCGATGACGAAAGACGCCTTTGTCGCCGCCTTCGGTGGCATCTTCGAACATAGCTCGTGGATTGCCGAAGCGGCGCATGATCTGGAACTGGGGCCTGCCCATGACACGGCGGCGGGCGTCCATAGTGCGCTGACCCGTGTGTTCCGGTCTGCCAGCGAGGAGCAGCGCCTCGGCGTCCTCAACGTCCACCCCGATCTGGCGGGCAAGCTGGCGGCAGCGGGGCGGCTGACGGCGGACAGCACGGGCGAACAGGCGAGTGCGGGTCTGGATATGCTGACCGATGACGAACGCGCGACCTTTCAGAAACTCAACGCCGACTATGTCGCGCGCCACGGGTTCCCCTTCATCATCGCGGTCAAGGACAACACCAAGGCCAGCATCCTTTCCGCCTTCCACCGCCGCATCGGCAACGACCGCGCGACCGAATTCGCCGAGGCCTGCCGTCAGGTCGAACGCATCGCCGAACTGCGCCTGATCGAAAAGCTGGGCCGATGAGCCGCGTCCTGACGCTTCAGCCGCTGACCGCATCGGCCTTTGCGCCCTTCGGTGACGTGCTGGAGATCGCAGGCGATCCCGACAGGATCATCAATCAGGGGCTTTGCGGACGTTTCCACGACCGCGCCGTGCTTGACTTTGGTGATGGTCGTGCAGGCATCAGCATCTTCGATGCCGAGGCCCGCACCCTGCCGATGACCCTTGCCATGGTCGAGCGGCACCCTTTGGGCAGTCAGTCCTTCCTGCCGATGACACAGCATCCTTTTGTCGTGATCGTGGCCCCCGACGCAGGCGGCAGACCGGACAGGCCGCTGGCCTTCAAGACCGCGCCGGGGCAGGGGGTGAACTATCACCGCAATACGTGGCACGGGGTGCTGACGCCGCTTCATGCGCCGGGGCTCTTTGCGGTGGTGGACCGGATCGGCGAGGGCGCGAACCTGCAGGAACACTGGTTCGATGCGGCCTATACCGTCACGGATTAGCCGCCGATCTTCAGGGGCATGTGCCGGTTGACGTCCTTGTAAAGCAGATAGCGGAACTGGCCCGGTCCGCCGGCGTAACAGGCCTGCGGGCAGAAGGCGCGCAGCCACATGAAATCGCCGGCCTCGACCTCGACCCAATCCGCGTTCAGCCGGTAAACGGCCTTGCCTTCCAGCACGTAAAGCCCGTGTTCCATCACATGGGTTTCCAGAAACGGGATCACCGCCCCCGGTTCGAAGGTGACGATATTGACGTGCATGTCATGGCGCAGGTCGGACGGATCGACAAAGCGTGTCGTCGCCCATTTGCCATCCGTGCCGGGCATCGCGACGGGATCGACGTCGTTTTCATTGGTCACAAGAACGTCGGGCCGATCAAGGCCGTCGACGGCCATGTAGGCTTTCCTGATCCAGTGGAACCGCAGCGCGCCGTCGCCGTCATTATGCAAGGTCCAAGCACTATCAGGCGGCAGATAGGCATAGCCGCCTTCCGTCATCCGGTGGCTTTCGCCGCCCGCCTGCAGTCTGGCCTTGCCCGCGACCACGAAGAGCACACCTTCTGCCGCCGGAGCGGTCTCGGGCCGGTCGGAGCCACCGCCCGGCTGCACCTCCATGATGTAATGCGAGAACGTTTCGGCAAAGCCGCTGAGCGGGCGCGCGATGACCCATGCCCGCGTCTTGTCCCAGAAGGGCAGATAGCTTGTGGTGATATCCCGCATCGTGCCTTTGGGGATCACGGCATAGGCCTCGGTGAAGACGGCGCGATCCGTCAGAAGCTGGCTCTGGTCTGGCAGGCCGCCCTGCGGGGCATGATATGTGCGGGTCATTTGGGACTGGTCCGGGTTTTGTTACAGCCGAATTATGCAAGAGCCCGCGTCGGCAGACCAGCCGAAAAGGGCGGCGGCTCCGACTTGGTGCTTGCCGCGGGCGGGCCGAGCCGCGATGATCGTGGCAGACCGACCGCAAAAGGCACATGCAGCCGCCCCCATGATCGAAGACTGGACAGTGCGCTTTTCAGGCACCGCCGCCTTGCCACCCAAGGTGCGCGCGCGGTTGAACACCGTTGCAAGGGTCGTCCACTTGGCCAAGGGGGACTCGGTCTTCGGTCCGTCGCATGTCCCCGACAGCCTGCTGTTTCTCTATGAGGGGCGAATCCGTGTCTCTCAGACCTCTGAGACGGGACGTGAAATCGTGCTCTATCGCGTCGATGCCGGTGACAGTTGCGTGCTGACCACCGCCTGCATGCTGGCGGAAGAGGCATACAACGCCGAAGGGATCGCCGAAACCGATATCACTGCGATCGTCCTGCCCAAACCTGCATTCGAACGTTTGGTGGCCGAAGAAGAGGCCTTCCGCAAATTTGTCTTTGCCGCCTATGCGCGCCGTCTGATCGACCTTTTGCGCGTTGTCGATGATGTGGCCTTCGGGCGGATGGATGTCCGCCTCGCCGAGCGTCTTCTGACCATGGCAGGCGGCGACAAGGAAGTCTCTGCCACCCATCAGGACCTTGCAGCCGAACTCGGGACCGCCCGCGAGGTCGTCAGCCGTGTCCTGTCCGATTTCCAGAAGCGCGAGATGATCGCCCAGTCCCGCGGGCGGATCGCGCTGATCGACAAGGCCGCCCTGCGGATCCTCGCCGACAGCCGGTGATGCGAAAAATGCGACTTGGGTGACTTTCGTCACAGAAGGACGCGCGGTGCCCGCCTATCTGACCGTCAAGGAAAATGAACGGAGTAACCGATATGACCTATCCAGTAGACATGACCATCACCCCCGAGGTGCAGGCCTTCTTTGACGAAGCCACGAATACGATCAGCTATATCGTCAAGGACCCGACCAGCAAGTCCTGCGCGATCGTCGACAGCGTCATGGACATCGACTATGCCGCTGGCCGCATCACCTTCGACCATGCGGATGAACTGATCCGGCAGGTCGAAACGCAGGGCCTTAGGCTCGAATGGATCATCGAGACCCATGTCCACGCCGACCACCTGAGTGCTGCACCCTATATTCAGCAAAAGCTGGGTGGCAAGATCGGCGTCGGCGCGAAGATCACCGTGGTGCAGGACACCTTCGGCAAGGTTTTCAACGAAGGCACCGAGTTCCAGCGCGACGGCTCGCAGTTCGATGCGCTCTTCGAGGATGGCGATACCTATACCATCGGGAACATGCAGGCCTTCGCCATGTATACGCCCGGCCATACGCCGGCCTGCATGGTGCATGTCATCGGCGACGCGGCCTTCGTTGGCGATACCCTGTTCATGCCTGACGGCGGATCGGCCCGCGCGGATTTCCCCGGGGGCGATGCCGGTGTCCTTTACGACAGCATCCAGAAGGTTCTGACGCTGCCGGATGATATGCGTCTCTTCATGTGCCACGACTACGGCCCCAATGGCCGCGACATCCAGTGGGAAACCACCGTCGCGGATGAAAAGGCCCACAATATCCACGTGGGCGGCGGCAAGACCAAGGAAGACTTCGTCAAGTTCCGCACCGAGCGTGACGCGCAACTGGCCATGCCGAAACTGATCATCCCGTCGTTGCAGGTGAACATGCGGGCAGGGGCCGTGCCGACCGACAAGGACGGCAACCCGATGCTCAAAGTGCCGGTCAACGGTCTCTGAAGTCGCTTGGGAGCAGAAGAAATGAACGTGACACACATATCCCCGACCTTCAGCGTCAGCCCCCAGATCACCGCGGCGGATATCGCCGCGATCAAGGCGGCAGGCTACCGCGCGATCATCTGCAATCGCCCCGACAACGAGGGTGCAGACCAGCCCGCATTTGCCGAGATCGCAGCCGCCGCCCGAGCGGCGGACCTGAAGACCGCCTATATCCCGGTCATCCCCGGTGCGGTCACTCAGGACAATGTGACGGCCCTTGCGGCAGCCTTGAAAGACTTGCCGCAGCCCGTTCTGGCCTATTGCCGCAGCGGGGCGCGGGCCGCCTCGCTCTGGTCACTTTGCGACGGCAAACAGCCCACCGCCGTCTGAGCAATGCGCGCTGCCGCCGGCCCGTGCCGGCGGGGCGCACCCTTCAACAGAAGTATCCCCCATGACATCCCTTCGCCGCTATCTGCCGCTCCTCGACTGGGGTCGGACATACAATCGCACCGCCTTTTCCAACGACATGATCGCCGCAGTGATCGTGACGATCATGCTGATCCCGCAGTCGCTGGCCTATGCGCTTCTGGCGGGTTTGCCGCCCGAGGCGGGGATCTATGCCTCGATCGCGCCGATCATCCTCTATGCCGTTTTCGGGACCTCGCGCGCGCTTGCGGTCGGACCTGTGGCGGTGGTCTCGCTACTGACCGCTTCGGCGATCGGGCAGGTGGCCGAGCAGGGGACCGCGGGCTATGCCGTCGCCGCGCTGACGCTGGCCTTCCTGTCGGGCGTGTTTCTTGTGCTGATGGGTGTCTTGCGACTGGGGTTTCTGGCAAACTTTCTCAGCCATCCGGTGATCGCAGGCTTCATCACCGCATCCGGCATCCTGATCGCCACCAGCCAGCTTAAGCATATTCTGGGGGTCAGCGCCCATGGGCACACCTTGCCGGAAATGCTGGGGTCCATGCTGTCCAATCTGGCCGAGATCAACTGGATCACCCTGGTGATCGGTGTTCTGGCGACAGCCTTCCTGTTCTGGGTCCGCAAGGGGCTGAAGCCGCTGCTGAGGCGCATGGGGGCCTCGCCCCTTGTCGCGGATATCCTGACGAAGGCGGGACCGGTCGCGGCGGTCGTCGCGACGACCTTGGCGGTCTGGGGTTTCGGCCTGGCCGAGCAGGGCGTCAAGATCGTAGGCGCTGTGCCGCAAAGCCTGCCACCGCTGACCTTGCCCGGGTTCTCGCCTGATCTGATCGGTGCGCTGCTGATGCCGGCGATTCTGATTTCGGTCATCGGTTTCGTGGAATCCGTCTCGGTGGCGCAGACCTTGGCCGCCAAGAAGCGCCAGCGGATCGACCCCGATCAAGAGCTGATCGGTCTGGGTGCCGCCAATCTTGGCGCGGCCTTCACCGGCGGTTATCCCGTGACGGGTGGTTTCGCGCGGTCGGTGGTGAACTTCGACGCAGGGGCAGAAACGCCCGCGGCGGGGGCGTTTACCGCTGTCGGACTGGCGATTGCGGCTGTGGCCCTGACGCCGCTGGTCTACTTTCTGCCGACGGCGACCCTTGCCGCGACGATCATCGTCGCTGTTCTCAGCCTTGTCGATCTGTCGATCCTGAAAAAGACCTGGGGGTATAGCCGCGCGGATTTCACCGCCGTTGCCGTGACGATCCTGTTGACCCTGACCATGGGGGTCGAGGTCGGTGTGGCATCCGGTGTCGCGATTTCCGTCCTTTTGCACCTTTACAAGACGTCGCGTCCGCATGTGGCCGAGGTAGGACTTGTCCCCGGCACGCAGCACTTTCGCAACATCCACCGCCATCAGGTCGCGACAAACCCCCGCCTGCTGAGCCTGCGGGTGGATGAAAGCCTCTATTTCGCGAATGCACGGTTTCTCGAAGACCTGATACAGGCGCGCGTCGTCGAAGGCAGCGATATCCGCGACGTGGTGCTGATCTTCTCGGCGGTGAACGCGGTGGATTATTCCGCGTTGGAAAGTCTCGAAGCGATCAACCAGCGCCTTGGGGACCTTGGGGTCGGGTTCCACCTGACCGAGGTGAAGGGCCCCGTCATGGACCGGCTGAAGCGGTCGCATTTCGTCGATGATCTGAACGGGCGGGTCTTTCTGTCGCAGTATGATGCCTGGCTGCATTTTCTTGCTCGTCCGCCCGAGGGATCAGCCGAAGAGCCGCCATTGGTCAGGTGACGCGACTTGCCTGCGGTATCCCGAGTATCCCCAACTGGACAGTAGACGTCCCTGTCGATGCGAGGCATGTTGGGCGGGAAGGTGTGCCTGCGCCCAAGGTCTTGCCGATGGGCGCGCAACGCCTGTCGCATGATGAAATGGCGGCCAGTGCTGCGGATCTTTCAGGGATCGCGTCAACCGGTCCCGCAATCAGGGAGAGAAAGAATGACACTCAACAGACGTTCCTTCATGGGAACAGCAGGGGCGGCAGCGGGCCTTCTGGCGGCACCGATGCTGCATGCCCAAGGCAGCGGAAAGCCAAGGGTCGTCGTCGTCGGTGGCGGCGCAGGCGGTGCGACAGCCGCGCGTTATATCGCCAAGGACAGCAACGGCGCGATCGACGTGACACTGATCGAGCCGACGCGGGCCTATTACACCTGTTTCTTCTCCAACCTCTATCTTGGCGGTTTCCGTGATATGGACGGTCTCGGCCATTCCTATGGCAATCTTGCCGCGTCCTATGGGATCAACGTGCTGCATGACTGGGCGATCGGTGTGGACCGCGAAGCCAAGACGGTGACGACCGCCGGTGGTCATACATTGCCCTATGACCGGCTGATCCTCAGCCCCGGGATCGACTTTGTCGATGGTGCGGTTCCCGGTTGGGATGTTTCGGCCGCGAACGCCATGCCCCATGCCTACAAGGCCGGATCGCAGACGGAACTTCTGAAAGCGCAGGTGGAATCCATGCCGCAGGGCGGTGTCTTCGCCATGGTCGCCCCGCCGAACCCCTACCGCTGCCCGCCCGGACCCTATGAGAGGGTCAGCATGGTCGCGCACCTGCTGAAAGAGATCAACCCGACCGCCAAGATCCTTGTCGCGGATCCCAAGGAAAGCTTCTCCAAGCAGGGGCTGTTCGAGGAAGGCTGGGAAAAGCACTACAGCGGCATGATCACGCGGGTCGGTCCCGATGGCGGCGCCGACAACATCGCGGTCGATCCCGTGGCGATGACGCTGTCGATCAATGGAGAGGTCACCAACGTCGATGTCTGCAACGTGATCCCGGCGATGAAGGCCGGCCGCATTGCCGAGATCGCAGGGATCACCGAAGGCAACTGGGCACCTGTCAGCGCCTTCGACATGTCCTCGCGGATCGACCCAAACATCCATGTCCTCGGTGATGCGGCGGCACAGGGCGACATGCCGAAGTCCGGCTTCTCGGCCAATAGTCAGGCCAAGGTCTGCGCCATGGCCGTGCGCGGTGCCCTGACCGGATCGAACGTCTTCCCGGCACGCTTTGCCAATACCTGCTGGTCGCTGATCGACACCGACGACGGCGTCAAGGTCGGTGCAACCTATGAGGCGACCGAGGAAAAGATCGCCTCGACCGGTGGTTTCGTCTCGCAGACGGGCGAGACGGCCGAAGTGCGGGCCGCGACCTATCAGGAATCGATCGGCTGGTATGACGGGATCGTCGCCGACATGTTCGGCTAACAAGCGCAGCGCCCGGCGGTGTGTCGTCGGGCGCTTGTGATCAAATCGGCCCGTCCGATCCTGCGTCTGGCATCGGCAATAGCAAGATCGCCGATCTAGCGATACCGCGCCGCGAACCGTCGCATGATTTCGCCCGGAACGGTGACTTTTGCCGCATGGCAGGCGGCGATCAGGCGGTCGGCATCCTCGGGCGGGAAGTAGCCGTGATTGCGGTATATCCTGATGCGGCGCTCGAAATCTCGGGCGTCGGCCTCGGGGTGGAACTGGGTCGCGTAGACGTTTTGGCCAAAGCGGATCATCTGGAACGGGCAGGGCGCGGACCCCAGCAGGTGGACGGCGCCTTCGGGCAGGGACTGCACGGCCTCTTTGTGGCCGACGAAGACGTCGAATTCCCGCGCCAGCCCCGCAAGCAGAGGATCGCTTGCGCCTTCAGGTGTCATCGTGCAGACCGACGCGCCGACGGGTTCGCCGAACCGGTCCTTGCTGACCTGCGCGCCCAGATGGTGGGCAAGGATACCCAAGCCATAGCAACAGCCCATCAACGGATGGTCGCGTTCGGTGATCTGCGGCATCAGGCCCAGGATCTGCGCCTCGATCCGCGCATCCAGCGCGCTTTTCGTGTCCGGAGGGTCGCTGACGCAACCCGGCCCGCCGCCCACGATGACCGCGGCAAATTCCGTCACATCCAGATCCGCGGGGATCATCTCCCGATCAAGCCGGATCCGGCGGGTTTCGTCCCGCGTCAAGCGGCACTTGTTAAGGATCGCCGCATATTCATCATCCGAGGCGTCGGTCTCTGGGCGCAGTTGCAGGATCAGAAAGGGTTTCATGCGATGTCATTAGGTCGGCGGTCGCGGGATGGCAATCATCCGGGCAAGACATCCTTGCAAACTGACCGCGCCGCCTTGGACCGATGCGGGATCAGTCACCGATAGGTCCGTCGATATGCAGCGCGTTCTCGCGGAACTCGGCGGCGACCTGATAGCTTTCGGCGATCTGTCGGCGGGACAGGACCACGTCAGGCGGTCCGAAAGCCACGATCCGCCCCTGTTCCAGAATCGCCACGTCATCGCAGTAGCGCTTGGCCATCGCCAGATCATGAAAACAGGCAATCGCACTTCGCTTGCGGCGCCGCACCTCGTCCAGCAGCTTGAGCTGAAAATGCAGGTCGAGGTGATTGGTCGGCTCGTCCAGAACATAGAGCGCGGGGTCACGTGCCAGCAGCTGGGCAAAGTAGCACCTCTGGCGCTCTCCGCCCGAAAGGTTCTCGGCGCTTTGCAGGCGTTTGTGCGCAAGGCCGACGAATGCCAGGGCCTCTTCGCGTCTTGCGTCACGCGCAGGCTCTGGCAAGCCGAGGGGCTTTAGACCGATGTCCACGATATCGACCGGCGTCAGTCCGGCAAGCAGGCCGTCGCCCTGCACCAGCGCGCCGACGGCCCGCGCCCAGTCGGCGCGTCGCCAGTCCCGCTTGGCAACACCATTAAGGACGATCTCGCCCCGTGTGGGTGGCAAAGCGGTATAGATGGCGCGCAGGATGGTCGTCTTGCCCGCACCATTCGGCCCCAAAAGGCCAAGCGTCCGGCCCGCGCTCACCCGCAGCGAGACGTCCTTGACGTAAGGCCCGCCCCCGAGGTTGATCGAAAGGCCCCGAATTTCAAGCACGGGGTCAGGCATGACGGCGCATCCCGCGCAGGATCAGGATAAATGGCGGGGCCGCAAAAAGCGCCAGCAGGACACCCAAGGGTAGTTCCTCGGGTGCCAGCAGCAAGCGGCACAACAGGTCCACAGCGACCAGCACCGCAGCCCCCAGAGACATCGCCATCGGAATAAGCACCCGGTGCCGCGCGCCCACGATCAGGCGGGCCATATGGGGCAGGATCAGGCCGATAAAGCCGACGATGCCCGCCACGGCGACGGCAAGGCCGGTCAAGAGGACAGTGCCGAAGAAGATGCTGTAGCGCAGGGTCTCGACAGGCACGCCCAGCGCCTCGGCCCGTTCATCGCCCAAGAGCGTGGCATCCAGATCCCCCGCCCGCCAGAGCGCCAATACCCCCACGAGGGTCAATGCCCCCAGCAACATCGGGATGTCGTTCCAGCCGGTGCCCGAGGCCGAGCCCATCAGCCAGCCCAGCGCCGAGCGTGTCGCCTGTGGATCGCCGAGATAGAGAAAGAACGCCGTCAGGGACTGAAACATCAGCGATACGGCGACACCCGCCAGGATCACCACCAGCGGATCCAGAGACCGACCGCGCTGCATGGACAGCCCCAAGGTCATGGTAAAGGCCGCCCCGGCCCCGAGGAAGGCGAGGACGGGAATGCCGACGACATCGGTGATGCCGGACGGCAGCCAGATGATCCCCGCGACAGCCGCTGCCGATGCCCCCGATGACAGCCCCATCAGATAGGGATCGGCCAGCGGATTGCGCAGCGCCGTCTGCATCAACGCCCCCGCAAGGGCCAGCCCCGCACCGATCAGCGCAACGGCCAGCACGCGCGGGATGCGCCACTCCCAGACGATCATGCTCAGCCCGCGCGGCGCATCATCTGCGCGGGTGAGGATGGCAAGACGCTCGCCCCATGTGATCTCTGCGGTGCCCCAAAGGACGCCCGCGACCATCACCAGCCCCAGAAGGGCCAGCGACAGCCCGAAAAGCAGGGGCGCGCGTGCCGTCATCTAGTTCAGCGCCGCCAGTTGGGCATTCAGGCGTTCCACACCATCCGCAAAGCGCATACCCAGCAGGGTTTCCGAGAAGGGCACGGTGACAAAGCGGCCTTCCTGCACGGCGCGCAGTTCCGACAGAACCGGATCAGCCTCCATGTAGGCGCGCTTGTCCGCTGCGGTGGACCAATCGGCCTCGATCAGGACGATGACATCGGGATCGGCGGCGACCACCCTTTCCCATGCAAGGTCGACCCATGTGCCTGCGACGTCATTGGCGATGTTGCTGAGCCCCACAAGCTCTGTCAGCAGGGTCGGCGTGCCGCAGCACCCGACCGAGTAGGGGGTCGCGTCGCCACTGTCGAAGATGAAGACGGACTGGTTGTCGCCAGCCGGATCGGCCTGCACCGCTTCCAGCCGCGCGCGCATGTCAGCCGCCAGCGCCGTGGCGCGGTCCTCGACACGGAAGATCCTGCCGATGGTTTCGATGTCGGTCAGGATCGGGTCGATCGTGAAGGGGCGGTCTTTGGGATGTGTTTCGCGGCAAGAGGCATCGACAAGGTAGGTCCCGACCGCGCGGGCGTTCCATTCGTCTTGCGCGCCCAGATTGTCTTCGTTGAAGGCCGAGGCGAAACCGGCAAAGAGAAAGTCCGGTTCGGCGGCGACCACGATTTCGCGGGCGGGATATCTTTCGGCGAGGACGGGGACAGCGTTGTAGGCGTCCAACCACTGCGCGGGGATCGCATCGTCGATATAGGCGGTCCCCACCATCGCCGCTTCCAGACCCAGAGCAAGCATGACCTCTGTGGCCTGCTGGTTCAGCGTGATCGCCCGTGTCGGCGCCGCCTCATAAGTAAATGACGCACCGCAACTTGCGATGGTGACCGGATCGGCATGGGCAAGGCCCGCTGCGACGATCAGGGGTAAGGCTATTTTAAACGTCTTCATAGACTGCTCCTGTGGTATGGTAATGAAGGTCGGAAAGGATGCGGCCCGCGACAAGCGCTTCGGACACAAAGCGGCGCAGGGCAGATGCGTCGGGGATACGGTACCAATGGCCTGCGGGGTAATGCACCAGTGACGGACCCTGATTGCAGGGGAAAAGACAGCCCGTCGTCGTCACAAGG
>NZ_DAIPIW010000042.1:11835-21745 GCF_036770585.1 Yoonia sp.
GCGGACCACAGGCCCTTGCCCTCACCCTCGAGCCGGATGGCCTTGGCGATACCGGGCGCCGCGGCCATTAGCGCCTGTGCCAAAGCCGCAAATCGCCCCGCCGATACATATTGCGCCGAGACTAGGTAAAGTGTCGCGTCCATAACCGCCCCTTGTCAGGAGGCAGCAAAGGCAAGGGGTCGTCACACCCGAACTGTCGCATTTCCACCTCCCGGGCCCACCGCCCTAGGTTTCCAAATCGCGACGGCAGGTCTCCTGACTTGCGGGTCGTTGCTCGCTGTCCCTTCCCGACCGGATGGCCAGTGGATCGACAGGTCGCTCACCGCTTACAGTTGCGGGGGCAGTCACGGAGTTGGCGCCTGATGGCTACACCGCACCGTGTTCCCTTTTCATGCCGCGAGTCACGCTTGGACCGTTGGCAACCATCGTGTTCGATGATGAAGGATGACAGGTCGCATTGTCAATCAAGTGCATGACGTCGCCGGCCGAATTCCGATGACAGCAAGTGCGGCGCGCGACGCAAGCGCTGGAAATTGCGACATCGCCCGATACCGGGCCCGCCGGCCGGTCAACCCAACCGTCGATATGCCAGCGACGCGATATTGCGAAGGCCGATCCATGCCCTGAGCCGGAGGCTCTGGTGCCTGTGCCGCCCGAAAGGGGATCGCTGGTTGATCGCGTAAAGCCTCATGGGGGCGCGCAGACCTGCATTGTAGACACGCGCCGTCATGAATTGCTCGCCGAGGTCGGGCAATGTCAGTCGCGCGCGCAGTTCAGACCATTGCAGCGCGTTCCTGCCCTCTCCGTAGACGCGCGCGACGAAGTCGGGCGAGACCGCAGGATCGAAGTCCGCGATGATTTCAAGCCCTGTGCCAAGGATGACATTCAGCTGATAGCGCCGCGCGACCTCGATGATCAGCTCTTCCGAAATCTGGTCCCGAAAGCTGTGCAATATCCACAGCGCATCGACCACCCAGCGCAGGGGGGCCACTTCATTTGCGGCCAGCCCATGTTCGATCGCCTCGACCAAAAGCCAGTTCGGGTCCGGGATATGGTCCGTTGTCGCCTGCGGACCGCTGAACAGGTGGTCGCTTATCCAGGGGTCGAATGCGAAGACGGCCCGCGGCATCCAGCCCAGATCGATGGCAATGCCGTTCGGTGATGTCCAGCTCAGCTCGGTTCCTCGGTAACGGTGCAAGACCGAAGGGTCGGTCGTCCCCAGCTTTGCATCCCACCGCTCTTGTTCGGCCAGGGCCGCGACGGCGGGGATAGCCTCGTATGGGACAAGAAGATCAAGATCAGAGGTCGGGCGCATGCCTGCGGACGGGTAGGCGCATTGCCCCAGCACGCTGCCCTTCGTCCACAAAAAGGGGACCGGCAGCGCGTCAAGCAGGCGCTGGACTTCCGCCCGCGTTGCACTGATCAGCGCCTGATCTGCCGGTCCGGGGCCGACAATCGCGCCATTCAACCAGGCGTCCGCGGCCAGCAATTCGGGATGGTCCGCCAAGAGATGCCGGACCACTGGGAAAATCCGGAACTCGCCTTCGTCAGGAAACACATCCGCCGATTGCGCGACATAGGCGGCCCAATGGTCTGCCGTGTCATCAAGCGGCGAGGCCGCCCTGACAAGGGATGCAAGGCGACCTGTCGGCAAGATGCCCTCTTTGGCCTGACGCAGGGCCGATGCGGACTGCCAATCGGGACGCGTCGTTGTCTTCATCGCGCATCGTCCTTGCGTGGCCGACTGTCGAACACACCTTCCGCCGAGGCGCGTGACGGATCGGCCCGCCGCCGCTGCGCATGGCGCAACATCGCCTTCATGATCCCGCGCCGCAGCGCATCCTTGCGCTTTGTCATGTTCGTGTCGTGCTGGCGGTAGAAGACCGAGATCTCGTCATGCAGAAGATGCTTGCGCGATGTCTCGAACAGCCGGAAGAGGAAATCGAGATCCTCGCCATGCTCGAAACTTTCATCGAACGGCCCGTTCGCCAGCAGGATATCGGCACGATATGTCCCTGCCGCCAGATTGGCGCTGCGGACGGTGCTAAAGGGCGTGGGCTCTTCGTTCTGCGCGCTGCCGGACGTCTCGAAAAAGGCCATCCGTCCATAGACGAAACCGAGGTCAGTGTCCTTTGCCATCGGCGCAAGGTCTCGGGCCAGTTTGCCTTGCGGCATCAGGTCGTCGGCATCGATGAAGGTCACGTAATCGGCCTCGGGCGGCACCAGCCGCAGCAGGGCGTTCCTTGCGGCAGCAACGCCCTGCCATGCGGTGGATGTGACCGAGATCAGCGGGGAACAAAGGCTTTCGATCTGCGCAAGCGTCCGGTCCGTGGACCCGTCATCGACGATGATGACGGACAGCGCAATCGGGACCTGCTGGGCAAGAACGGACCTTAGGCAGGCGGCGATGTAGTCCTCGCCGTTGTGAACGGGGATCAGGACGCAGATCATCCGACAGCCCTTTGGGAAACAGTGCGCGCAAGCAGCTTTCGGGTGCGCCACAAATCGAAACGTCTGCCGACGGGCAGGCCGGTCCGCGCCGCGCTGAAGTCGCCATCTGCGGAAAGGGTGCAGTCGATCAGCAACTGCAAGGGGTCCTTTGCCCGCAGGGGCCAAAGGGGCATGGTCTGTCGGGGCGAGAGGGTCCGCAGGCTTTGCCCGAAGGCGGTCGTCTGTGTTGTCGCGGCCCAGAATGCGGCGTTGGTCTGGCCTGCAAGGTCCCGCGCGGCCATGGCCGAGAACAGGGTCAGGCGAAGACCCCGCGGCCCCTGCAGCGCGATCTTTTGGTCTGCCCTGTCGAATGCGTAACGCGCGTGCGGATACCACCCGTGCTCGCAAAAGATGCGCAGCACCAACCCGAGCGCGTTTTCGTGCACGACGATCTCGATTTGCTCGCAATCGAGAAAGAGGTTGTCCGAATGCCCCAGCCACACGGCATGGCCCGCATGGGCATGAGGCACCCGCATCTTGCGAAGCACCGCGCAGACCGTCTCGGCATCGCGCAGGTTGTGAACGGCGCGCAGCCAAAGCTGCTTGGAGACATTGCGAAACATCGCGCGCCGGTCCTGCAAGGCCGAGGCCGTGTCAAAGCGACGACCGACAGCGGCGATCAGCCGGTGATGTTCATAGCTGACCTTGTCGGTATCGATCCCCGAAAACCAAAGCTGCGCGGCGCGCAGCGCGGTATCGGCATCCTTGTCGAACGCGGCCTTGTAAAGTGCGCGCTCGAAATCAGAGGTCCATGGCCGCCTATTGGGCATGGTTCTTGGCCCGCTCTCTCTGGCGCAGGATCGCTGCGCGCGCGACTTCGGCATAAAGCGCGCGCTCATCCCGCTTGCCGGCCGTCAGGCTGGTGCCATGCAACCGCCGCTTGGCCAGAAACGCGTCGAGGAAGACGGAATAGACACCTTCCTCGCGTGTGCGGGCGATCCAGTCGATCATCTCGCCCGCGCCGCGACGGAAGCCCTGCAGATATCCGACTTTGTCGAAAACGGACTTGCGCACCAGTGCCGTGGAACGCGACCAGCCGGATTGATCGTCATCGACGAAGGGTGCGTCGTCCCCGTCCCGAAACGAGACCATTTTGCAAAACACGATCTCGGCGCCCCTGTTGTTGAAGAGGGCCCGCATCTGGGTTCTGGTCTTGTCCGGCTCCCACAGGTCATCGGCGTCCAGAAACGCGATGAATTCATGGCTTGCCCGTCTGACACCCGCATTCGTCGCCTCGGCGGGGCCACAGTTGTCTTGCGCGACCGCGAGGATGCGGGGCTCTTTCGCCGCCCAGCGGTCGATCACCCCTTGCGTGGCATCCTGTGACCCGTCGTTGACGACGATCACCTCTGCTGGCGGGTGGCTTTGCGCGAAGACCGAATGAAGCGCCTGATCGAGAAAGGCCTCGGCGTTATAGGCTGGGATGACGACAGAATAATCCGGATAGCCGTTTGCGTCGAAATAGGCCGTGTTGGCGATCGCCAGCGCGCGTGGATAATTCGCGTCCTCGAACATGGTCGCGACATCGATCAGGCGCGGATCAGCGGCCAGACGGTCCTTGTGGTTCGCCACCGCCCGGGCGACGCCATCCAGCAGCGGGCCCAACTGCGTGCAGGCACTTTGCCGGCGTTGCCGGTAGTAGACGCCGATGTCGTCATGCAGGCACAGATGGGGCGCGCGTTCGAAGATCCGCAAAAAGTAGTCAAGATCTTCGCCATGGGTCAGTGTCTCGTCGAAGAAACCGGTGCTTTCGATCAGGGACCGCCGGAAGGTGGCCGATCCAAGGTTGGCCGAGCGGATTGTGGGTTTCCGGGATGCGATATCAGCGCGCAGATCGGCGGCTTCGGATGTCACAAGGCATTGCAGCCCGAAGACCAGTTGCAGGGCAGGGTCCGCCGCAAAGCGTGCCAGATCCTGTGACAGACGGCCTTCGGGGAAGATGTCATCGGAATCGAGAAACGCCACGAATTCGGTGTCAGGGGAAAGATTGCGCAAGGCAAGATTGCGGGCATGGGACACGCCGCGGCCGCCCCCGTCCAGCATCCGCAGCGTGATCTTCTGCAATGCCATGCCGGCAACACATGCGGCGGTGCGGTCGGTGGAACCATCATCGACGACAATCAGTTCAACGGGGCAGGCGCAGTCCTGCGCCTCGACCGACTGGATCGCGTGGCTGATGAACCGATCCGTGTTGAACGCCGGCATCACCACGCTAAGCATGCAAGCCTCCCAGAAAGGCGCGAAGGTTTGCGGCATTTTCCTTCAGGTCGGGGCCAAGCGCAAATCTGAAGGTTGGCAAAGCCCGCACCAGATTTCCGGCGAAGGTCTGCGTTTCGAAGGCGCTGGCGGGAAGCTGTTGATAGGTCGTCTCGGAGATCGCCGTGAACAGCACTGGCTTTCTTTCGGGCGCGATCACCGGCACCCCATCCGTCCGCGTCAGGCCGATCAGCGCATGGATCGCAAGCGGCGTCGGGTTGGTCGGGATCGTGAAGACGTATTTGTCCTTGAAGTTCCTTTCACCGGCCATCCGGGTGCGGCCGCCGATGCCCAGCATGGCAAGGCCTGTATCGGATTGTTTGGCTTGCATGGAAAACCGTGCCGCCTCAGCCTGTCCGCCTTTCATGCGCACGATGGAATAGTCATCGCCAATCGTGATCAGACCGGCGTCGATGCAGGCCAGTGTCAGCAGCGATTTTCCGGTGCCGCCCTCGGCCACGATCAGGGCCCCGGCGCGCCCGTCCGAGATGGTGGCACCATGCAGCATGAAGGCTTGCTGTGTGATGTTGAACCAGTTGACGAAGTTGGCAAGGGGACTTGAGGGTTCCCAAGGCGGCAGGCAATCCTCGCTGCGCAGCAATCGGATGGCGATGCCGCGTGCGGGGTCGAAGACCTCCAGCAGGCCCAGCCCCTCATTGAGGAACCCTTTCAGCCCGATCTGTCGAAACCCCTCGATCGTTTTCTGAAACCATGTCGTTCCCAAGGCGGCTGCGGCGTCCTGAAACAGCGCCGCGTCCGAGAACTGATAGCACCTGAACCGAGGAACGGATTGGGTCGTCGCTGCGAAATGCGCGCCGAGGTTCGCGAAATCCCGATCATCCGTTGCCGCCAGCGTGAAGGTCACATAGCCGGATTGCAAAACGGCAGAGGTGCTGATGCAGGCCGCAGTTGCGGCTGACACCAAGCGTTCCCAAAAAAGCGTGATGGCCGAAGGTGTCACACGACGGACGCGGAATTGCCGATCGGCGTCATCTTTCCGGTCAACGGGTCGATGTCATGCACCGGATCGGCCAGCAACAACTCGGCAATATCCTCGAAACCTCCGAAAACGAACGTGCCCTCATGCGACAGCAGTTTGTCCATAGACGCAGGCTGGACCGCAACCGGCGCAGGTGGCGAGGACGGGATCAGAACCTGCTCGTTGATCAGGCTTTCCAGAAAGGCATGCGCCTCTTTGCCCGAGGCAGCGTCGAAGGCGAAAACGTCTTCGATGATCCTGAGAGGATCTGCCCCGGCAAGCACCTCGTCCAACATGGCCGCGGCCTTTTCCGAGACGTCGTAATATTTGCCTGACAAGGTGTTCAAGAGCACGTAGTCGTCGTCAAATTTCTCGGCGATGAAAAGGTGGTCGTTCAGTACATACATCTGCAAGTCTCAACCCAAACTCGCGCGAAGAGTATTTGAGGCTTCGCCCCAATACAATAAGGACGTGACCGCTGCGATTGCTTGCGACAGGCCAAAGCGCAGCGGGCGGTCAGGCAGGTCGGTGCGTCCCGGTTTCCCGCGGTCGGCCGATCCGAAACAAATTCAGGTTTTGATGCAACGGCCTCTTGCTGTAAAAGGACCGGATAGTGCGTGTCGGACCAAGTTGGATTGTTATTTCGCATGAATGTGCTCATTACCGGTGCCGCGGGCCATCTTGGCCGCAAGCTCTTTGACCATCTCGCTGCACAGGGCGGGTGTCATGTCACCGGCATCGACCTGCGCGAGGTCGAAGAGACGAATATCCATACGGCTGATCTGGCGGTTGGAACGGATTGGGCCAGCCACCTGATCGGGGTCGATGTGGTGGTGCATCTGGCGGGTGATTCCAGCCCGGCCGCCACTTGGGAATCGTGCCAGCGCAACAACACCTTGATCACCTCTGCGCTGCTGCACCATGCGGCCGCTGCCGGGGTGCGCAGGGTCATTCTTGCCAGCTCGAACTGGGTGCTTGCGGACCGCCGTTTTGCCAAGGGCAAACTGACCTCGCAGACGGTTCCCTGTCCGACAACCCCATACGGGGTCTCCAAGGTGGTATGCGAGCAGATGGGGGCATACTACAGCCGCTGTCACGGGCTGTCGGTGATCTGCCTGAGGATTGGCTGGAACCAGCGCGGGCCGGTCAACCTGCCGGGCCCCCACATGGCGATGGGGCGCTGGGGGCAGGAGATGTGGCTGAGCGACCGGGACTTTCTGCAAGGCATGCAAGCGGCGATGACGGCAAGGAATGTCGACTTCGCCATTCTCAACCTGATGTCGGACAATCCGGGGATGCGCTGGGACATCGCCGAGACGATGGCGGTCATCGGCTACCAGCCGCAGGATGGATGGCGGGCTGACATGCCGGCGATGGCAGGACCAAAGTCCAAGGTCAGAGCGTTTTTCGAGCATTCACTGCGGAACTTTTCGCGCAAGCATCTGTCTGGTTGGTAAGGATCAGCTCCGATCTAGGCCCGCGGCGCGCATCCCGCCCCGACATGACTTGCCCATGCGGGACATTTTCGGACTGCCTCTGGCAAGGGCGAGGCCGCCTTCTGCGGTGAAAGTCATCCCAGGGCTTCGTGGTGGGTTGCGTCGCCGGTGGCCTTTGGCATCAATAGGACGCAAGCCGTCAGGCTGCCGTGTCGGGATTGTGTGTCCGAAAGCGCGTGTCGCCTTGAACCAAAGGATTTGTCAATGTCTGGTCTTCTGAGCGCGCTCTTTGACACGCGGCTTGATGTGACACTGACGACGGGCCGACAGCTTCAGACCAGAATTGTCGAACGCCCCGGCTTGTGGATGACGGACGCCCAGCTAGAGGCCCTTTCCCAAGACCTGATAACGGTGGCATCGAAGACCCTGCCGCGTGGGTCGCTGACCTATGGCGTCTTCTCTGGCGACCCCGAGCGCCTGAAATCGACGATCATCACCATCGTGCGTCGCAAGGATACCGGCCAGCCGATCGCCTTCAACGCGCTTGCGCTGATGGACATCACCACGATGGCCGAGCCGATGCAGGTCCTGCACCTTGGGCTGGTCATGGTCGATCCCGAGGAACAATCGCAGGGCCTGTCATGGATCCTCTATGGGCTGACCTGCATGATGCTGTTCTTCCGCAACCAGTTGCGCCCCTTGTGGATCTCGAGTGTCACGCAGGTGCCCGCAGTCGTCGGAATGGTCGCCGAGACCTTCAACGATGTATTCCCGACACCCCAGCGGCGCGACGAACGCTCGCTTGAGCATCTGGTGCTTGCGCGCACGATCATGAGCGCGCATCGCCATGTGTTCGGTGTCGGGCCGGAGGCGGGGTTTGATGAAGACCGTTTCGTCATCACGAATGCCTATACGGGCGGGTCTGACGACCTGAAAAAGACCTTCGACAAGGCCCCCCGCCATCGTGATCAGATCTACAATGATTTTTGTCACGAGCTGCTGGATTATGACCGCGGCGATGACCTGTTGCAGCTAGGCCGGATCGATCTGGCAGCGGCGACGGGATATCTGAAGAAATCGGTTCCGCGCGCCTCGCTGGCAAGTGTCGGCGTGACCCTTCTTGCCATGACGATGCAGCGGGTTTTCCTGCCTGCAATCCACTGGTTCGATACCGGCCGCCATTTCGGCACCCTGCGCCCGCGAAGGACCACGGTGTGACTTTCCCGTGCAGGATGACATGACAGGTCTTTCACCCGAACTGATCGCCGACAGCGTCATCGCGCTGACAAGCCTGATCGGGCTTGGCCTGTTTGCGCGTGTGCTGCGGGTGCAGCAACCGCAGACAGAGGTGACGCGCCGCTTTCTGATCGCCATTCAGGTCGTTGCCGCCTTGTTGGCGATCCGTCTTTTGCAATGGTTGACCGGTGCCGAGTGGATTGGCCGTCTGACCTTTGCGGTTGCAGGGACCGTGCCGCTGGCTGTGCTTCTGGTGACAGAGGCCCTGTTGCGGCGCCATGCGCCGCTTGCGCTGAAAATCTGGACGGCAGGAGGGGCGGCGCTGCTTGCGCTTGTCGCCATTCTGGGACGGCCCGATCAATCGCTGGTCGCCGTCATGGCGCTGGCCGCGTTCCAGGTGCTGGCCTTTGTCGCGATAGGTGTCCTTGTGGTGGCACGGGACAGGCAAAGTCTTTCGGTTGCGGAAAATGCCGCCGTTGACCGACTGGCGCTGTCGCTTGTGCTGATCGTGCCTCTGGCGCTGACGGACTTCCGCACCAGTCTTTTCGAACTGCCCGTGCGTCTGTCGGGCATTGCCATTCTCGCGCTGTGCTGGCTGGGGCTGACCTTGCGGCGCAGCGATGCGGAACAGTCGGACGTTGTTTCCGCAACGGTGATCTTTACGGCCGGTCTGGCCTTCGCCTCTGGCTGTGTGATGGTTCTGGCCGATCTCGATCTGCGGACAACCGTGCAGGTGATGGCGGTGGTCGTCAGCGTCGTGCTCTTGGTCCAGATTTATGCGGATGCGCGAAAGATCCGGCGCGACGACAAGGCCGGACGGGTCCTTGGCGTTCTGGCCGATGCGACCCTGACCGATCACAGGTCCTTTCTTGAGGCGCTGAAGACAAGGGCGATGATCTCGGGTGCGGTGATCCTCGAGGCCGAGGCCTTGCGCGATTTCGACGAGGCATTTCGGGACCATGTCCGGCAACAGGGTGTGATCTCTTCGGGCGAGGTTGCCAAGCCGCTGGACCCGCCCCTTGCAGACCAACTGGCGTGGTTCTTTCGCAAGTTCGAAGCCAGCCATGCGATACTGGTGTCATCGGCTCCCTTCCGGATCATGGTGGTGAATGTGCCGACGCTTGCGCAATCACAGCAGCTAGAACAGGAACTGCGGATCGCCCAACGCATGTCCGCCCTGCTGGCCGCGCAGGATGCGGCAAGGCGCTAGCCCGGTCGGTGACATGCCATGCCCCCGGGCGAGGTGACAAGACCTCTGCCTTGTGCAAACAAGAGTGACCGAGGCTGCGACAAGGACATATCATGCTGATGCAGGCACATCACCACTACCCCTCTCGGCGGTCGCCCGTCGTGGCGCACAATCTTGTCGCGACCTCGCAGCCACTTGCCGCGCAGGCCGGCCTTTCGATGCTGGCGCGCGGTGGCAACGCCGCCGACGCCGCCTTGGCGACGGCCATCACGCTGACCGTGCTTGAACCCACGGGCAACGGGCTGGGCGCGGATGCGTTCTGTA
>NZ_DAIPIW010000043.1:0-21692 GCF_036770585.1 Yoonia sp.
GCCAGCACAAGCATGAAGGCAAGGAAGATGAAGATCGCCTTGATGATCACAGGCCGAACCTCGCATAGGCGGCGCGTTCTTCGATACCTGCCACGGCGTCATCCACAATCTGCGCGCCAAAGCGCGACAGAAGAGGGCGTTTCTGGTCGTAACGGCGGAACCCGACCTTGTCGCCGAACCGCTCTTTCATCACGGGGGCCAGATGGCCGATCCCGTCGGCCAGACCCACGTCGATGCCTTTCTGGCCGATGAAGACTTCGCCGGTGAAAAGGTCGGAATTGTCGGCCAGTTTGGTTCCGCGCCGCTCTTTCACCTGGGCGATGAAGGTGTCGTGCAGGTCTTCCAGCCAGCCTTTCAGCTTTTTGACGTCCGCAGGGCTTTGCGGCTTGAAGGGATCGAGCATCGACTTCGACTTGCCTGCGGTATGCACGCGCCGTTCCACCCCGATCTTGCCGATGGCGTCCTGCAGACCGAAGCCGGCGCTGATCACGCCGATGGACCCCACGATCGAGGCCTTGTCGACGAAGATCTCGTCAGCGGCCGAGGCCAGCCAATACCCGCCCGAGGCCGCGACATCCTCGACGAAGGCGAATACGGGGATCTTCTTTTCGTCCGCCAGCCTGCGGATGCGGCTGGCGATCAGGGACGACTGCACCGGCGAGCCGCCGGGGCTGTTGATTTCGAGCGCGACCGCGGCAGGTTTGCCGCGCGCGATGGCTTTCTCGATCACGGGTGCCAGACTGGGGTTGTCCAGTCCGCGTGTGGAATTTGAGATCGCCCCCTGCAAACGGATCACGGCGACGAAGGGGTCAGATTTGACGAATGGAATATAGCGTTTCATGACATGATACTTAGCCCTTAGCGGACCGCGCACAAGGCTTACTGCCGGATGCGCCAGCCGGTTTTGAAGATCCACCAGATGACGCCCATGCAAAGCGCCGTGAAGAACGCGATGGCAAAGAGAGAAACGCCGATGCTGACATCCGCCGCCCCGAAGAACGACCAGCGGAACCCGCTGATCAGATAGACCACCGGATTGAAGAGGGTGATCGTCTGCCAGACGGGCGGCAACATGGTGATCGAGTAGAACGACCCGCCAAGAAAGACCAGCGGCGTGATCACCAGAAGCGGGATCAGTTGCAACTGTTCGAAGTTGCCCGCCCAGATGCCGATGATGAAGCCCAGAAGGGCAAAGCTGATGCAGGTCAGCACAAGGAAGGCCAGCATCGCGACAGGATGCGCGATCTGCAGATCGATGAAGAAGAAAGAGGTCAGCAGGATCACAAGCCCGATGAAGAATGCCTTGGTCGCCGCCGCACCGACGTAGCCTGCCACGACTTCCAGAAAACTGACCGGCGCCGACAGCAGCTCATAGATCGTGCCGATGAATTTCGGAAAGTAGATGCCGAAGCTGGCGTTGGATGTGGCCTGCGTCATGACCGTCAGCATGATCAGACCCGGCACGATGAAGGCGCCATAGCTGACGCCCTCGACCTCGTCGATGCGGCTGCCGATGGCCGCGCCGAAAACGACGAAGTAAAGCGAGGTCGACAGCACCGGCGAGATCAGGCTTTGCGTGATGGTCCGGAAAAACCGGCGCATCTCGAAGAGATAGATTGTCCAGATGGCCGCGAGGTTCATGTGGTTTCCTTTACCAGTCCGACGAAGATGTCTTCGAGACTGCTTTGCTGTGTCTGAAGGTCTTTCATCTGCAGCCCCGCCTTTTGCAGGTCGTTGAGCAGCGTGGTGATCCCGGTCCGTTCGCCCTTGGTGTCGTAGGTATAGACAAGGCTCATCCCGTCGGGGTGCCGTGTCAGCTCATAGGGGGCAAGCGCGTCAGGGACGCGGTCCGTCGCCTGCGCCAGATCGATGCGCAACTGCTTTTGCCCCATCTGGGCCATCAGTTCGGCCTTGTCCTGCACCAAGAGGATCTCGCCCTTGTTGATGACACCGACGCGGTCGGCGATCGCCTCGGCCTCTTCGATGTAATGCGTGGTCAGGATGATGGTGACGCCGGAGGCCTTGAGGTCGGCCACCACCTGCCACATGTCCTTGCGCAGTTCCACATCCACACCGGCTGTCGGTTCATCGAGAAACAGGACCTCGGGTTCATGGGCCAGCGCCTTGGCGATCAGGACGCGCCGCTTCATGCCGCCCGAAAGCGTCATGATCTTGTTGTCCTTCTTGTCGTGAAGCGACAGCTTGCGCAGAATGTCCTCGACCAGCGCGCTGTTGCGCGGCTTGCCGAACAGCCCGCGCGAGAAGCTGACCGTGTTGAAGACGGTCTCGAAGGATTCGAGCGTGATCTCCTGCGGCACCAGCCCGATCATGCGGCGCGCGGCGCGATAGTCGGTCTGGATGTCGTGGCCGCCGACCGTGACCGTGCCGCTGGTGGGCACCGTGATCCCACAGATGGTCGAGATCAGCGTGGTCTTGCCCGCACCATTGGGCCCGAGCAGCGCAAGGATCTCGCCCTTGCGGATATCGAGGTCGACAGACTTCAAAGCTTCGAACCCGCCGGCGTATGCCTTGCGCAGGGTCCTGACCGAAACGATAGGGGACATGGGATTGCCTTCTGGTTTGTGCGCAAAACCTAGTGTGACCAACGCCCGAGGGAAAGGGGCCAGTCGCCGCGTGATGCCACCCCCGGATGATCCATTGACAGCGGGGGGCGCGCGATGGACCATGCGGATCCCTGCTGAAAAACCCGGCAGAGGTTACTTGCGCTTTACAGTTCGCATGCACCGTGGGACCAGCGAAAGAATCAGCCATGTCTGCGGACAAAAGCAGTGAAAATGCAGGAAATACACACGACAGGCGACAAGAACCCCGGGAAACAGTGCCCAATTCCGGTCAATCACGGGGAAGTTGCCTGCAAGTCGTGCAAAACCATGTATTTTTGGCTGAAATCAGGGATTTTCGGCAGAAATCCGCCAACAACTGTTTCTCAAAGGGCTTATAATCCGGACGATTGAAGACGATTAAGAACCCCTAAACAACAAGTTAGCGTCACTTTTTGGCCTAATTTGAATGACACTAAATTACTTGATCGCAGTGTGTCTTGCGACCCATATCAGTTGCAAACTGGATTTTGATGATGGCTAACGCGCAACCGAAAGAGAACGTGGAAGAGAAAGAGAACTTTGTCGATGAACTGAAGCCCGGCACCAAGTTGATGCATGGCCAGTATACCATCGAAAGCTTTCTCAATGCGGGTGGCTTTGGGATTACCTATCTGGCCCGGGACAGTCTGGACCGGAAGGTCGTGATCAAAGAGTGTTTCCCCGGTGCCTTCTGCCGTCGCAGCCGTGCCGTGGTGCAGGCGCGGTCACGCGCGCACCAGAACGAGCTGAAGTCGATTGTCCGCCTTTTCGTGCAAGAGGCCCGCAGTCTCGCCAAGCTTGACCATCCCAACATCGTCGGCGTCCATCAGGTTTTCGAGGACAACGACACCGCCTATATGGCGCTGGATTTCGTGCGTGGTCGCGACATGCTCGACATAATCGAGGATGCGAACACCTCGCTGACGCCTGCGCAGATCCGCAATATCCTCAAGGAACTTCTGGGCGCAGTCGGCTTCATCCATGATCAGGGCATCCTGCACCGCGATATCTCGCCGGACAATATCCTGATCAACAAGGACTTTCACCCGATCCTGATCGACTTCGGCGCCGCCCGTGAAGAGGCGACCAAGCAAAGCCGCGTGCTGTCGGCGCTGCGTGTGGTCAAGGACGGATACTCGCCGCAGGAATTCTACATCGCCGGGTCCGACCAGAGCCCCAGCAGTGACCTTTACGCGCTGGCGGCCTCTTTCCATCACCTGATCACAGGCGAGGTCCCCCCCAATTCGCAGGCGCGCCTTGCGGCCATCGCCTCGGGCGAGACCGATCCCTACAAGGCGATCGTCGGCCGTTTCCCCGATTATGACGACAACTTCCTTGCCGCGATTGACAAGGCGCTTGCAGTTCTTCCCAAGGATCGCCTGAAATCAGCGCATGAGTGGCTGAACATGATGGAAGGTGTCGGCGGCAACGTCACGGCCCTGAACGTCGGCCCCGCGACCGCTGCAGGCGGGTCGGGTGCCGCGACCAGAACGGCGGCTGCGGGCAAGTCGAACATGCCGCTTTTGCTGGGTTCGGCTGCCGTTGTCGCGCTGCTGGTCGGCGTCGGCGTCATGACCATGTCGGGCAGCGAACAGCCTGCCGCGGACCTGTCTGCACCGGCTGCCGCTGTGGAAGCGCCCGCTGTGGCGGTCGAGACTGCTCCGGTTGCGCAAGACACCGCCACAGTGACCGAGACACCGGCTGCCGAAGAGACCGCCGTCGCCACGCAGGACGCCGCAACGGCAACCGAAGAGGCACCCGCCGCCGCCGAGGAACCTGCGGTCACGGAAGAGACCGCAGTCGCACCTGTTGTGCTCGAGACAGCCCCGCCGCTTGAGACCGCGCCGGTCGATACCCCCGCCGTCGAAAGCGCGCTGGAAACCGCAATCGCGACAGAGGCAGCGCCCGAAGCGACCGCCACGCCCGAGATCGCATCCGATCCGGTGACGACCGACGCGCCAGAGACGACCGCAGTGGTTGCGGCGCCTGCCATCACGGATACGGCCACGCCGGACATCCGCCCGCAGGTGCGCCCCGACGCGGTAGCACTGGCCGCCGTGCCGGACGTCGCGCCGCTGCCGGAGCCCGCCGAGACACCTGCAATCGTGACGGAATCGCCCGCTGCGGCCACCCTGCCAGAGCTGGCGGCGACCACGCCGACAGCCGATGCAGCGACCGGCGACGTGACGCTGCCGGTATCGCCAGAGCAGGTGGCATCGGTCAGCGATGGCCTGCCTGTCGATATTCTGACCGTCACCCCCGGAAACGAGGTCGTCGTCGTCGCCCCGGCGGCGGGCGAACCGGACCTGCTGACAACAGAATGGACCGTCCGCCTGCCCTTTACGCCGGTCAGCGAGGGTTCGAACATCGTCGGCGGTGTTGCCGCCATTGCGCCGGTCTGGGTGCAGCCCGGCATCGAAATCGCATCCGTCAACGGAACACCCGTCCAGTCCATCGACGCGATCCCCGATGCCTTGCGGTCACTGACCCCCGAGGCCTCGCTTTCCGCCTCCCTGCCGGTTCTTTTCGGGATCGCCGACGAAGCGACCGGGACCTCTGTCGCGCAGGCCTGGGTCTTGCCGGTCGTCCAGAACACGACGCTGTCTGACGGCACCGCGTTCGAGACGTATTTCTCTGGTTCGGGCTGGCGCACCGTTGTGACCGATCTTTCCGCCACCACAGCAGGCGGGCTTCAGATTGGTGACGTGGTCACAAGCTACATCGCCACCAGCGAACCTGTCGATGACCGGACCTCTATCGTGGACATCTTCACGCGCGAGATCGCCGCCGGGATCGAACAGTTCACATTCGCGGTCCAGCGGGACGGTAGTCTCTGGATTGCGACATACACCTATGACGGGACGGAATAAGACGTTAGGCTGCGGTGCAAACATGTGCCGCATATGCCCGTAGACCAAGTTAGAAGGTAGAAAAAATGAAGTTTATTCGTGATCTCCTTGGTAAAAAGCGCAAAGAGCCTGCGAAAAGCAGCGCCGAGACGGTCGAAACGCTAGAACAGTCGTACCGCGACACCATCGGTTCGATGGTGGACGGGACGAACGCACTGAGGGCAGCTTCGGACAAGCCGGAAACCGCCGCCGAGACAGCACCCGCGCCAAGGCCCGCGCAACCGCCTGCGGACACAGTCAATATCTGGGACATGGAAGACACCCCCGCGGATGCGCTGCCACCAGCGGCCGACCTGCCCGAGCCAAAGACCGAATTGCCCGCCGCACCTGCCGCACCTGCGGCGGCACGCTCGCCCGCGCGCGCGCGGCGCACCAAGACGCGTCTCATCGGTTTCGAGAAATCCGATGGTGCGGTCGTCGATCTTTTCAACGATGCCCCCTCCGCCGCAGCGCCGAAAGCAAAGAGCCTGAAGTTCCCTGTCGGCTGGATCGTGGTTGTCGAAGGTCCCGGTCGCGGCGAATGCTTTACCCTGCAGACGGGCATGTCGCAGATCGGTCGCGGCGACGACCAGGCGATCCAACTGGATTTCGGCGACAACTCGATCTCTCGGTCCAACCATGCGGCGATCGTCTTTGACCCCGAGACCAAAGAGTTCCTGCTGGGTCATGGCGGCAAGTCGAACATCGTCCGCCTGAACAACAAGCCTGTCATTTCGAACGAAAGCATCAAGACCGGCGACGTGATCAAGATTGGCGAAACCGTCCTGCGCTTTGTTGCGCTGTGCGACAAGTCGTTCAATTGGTCACAAGGTGGCAACGAGGAGGACGAAGATGTGGCGATCGCCTGAACCCCGTTTTGACGTCGCATCGGCGATCTGTCAGGGCGGCAGGGACTACCAAGAAGACGCGATCGTCACGGATTTTCCGTTCGGGTCCGACAGTGGTGTGGTCGTTCTTGCCGATGGCATGGGTGGCCATGCCGCCGGTGACGTCGCCAGCAAGATCGTCGTCACCGAAGTCTTCAGCGAATTGAAATTCGAAAGCGCGAACTTCGCTGATTTCGAAGCCGAGATCCCCGACTATCTGACCCGCGCCGCCGTCAATGCCAATGCCATCGTGCGCGAACATGTCATGGCACATCCCGAGACGCGCGGGATGGGGGCGACGCTGGTCTCCTGCGTTCTGGTCGAGAACCGGATGTACTGGATGTCGATCGGTGACAGCCCGCTCTATCATTATCGTGGCGGCAAGATGCAGCAGCTGAACGAAGACCATTCGATGGCGCCGCAGATCGATTTCATGGTCAAGTCCGGTCTTCTCGATCCCGAAGCGGGCAAGAACCATCCTGACCGCAACTGCCTGACCTCGGTGATCCTCGGTGATCGCGTGGCCAAGTCGGATTGCCCGAAAACCCCGTTCGAACTGCAGGTCGGCGATATCGTGGTGGTGTCAAGCGACGGTCTTCAGTATCTGGAAGACGACAAGATCCAGCGGATCCTGCATCGCTACCGCCGCAAGAAGGCGGCCGAGATCGCCGGATATCTGCTCGAAGCGATCGAGGCCCTTGCCGATCCGGATCAGGACAATTGCACCTTCTCGGTGATCAAGCTGAACCACAACAAGCCTGTCATTCAGGCCGTGCGCGCCAAGCCGATCGGTCACGTGGATCGCGAAACCTCGACCGTTACGCGGGTTGTCGACATCGAGGATGTCGAAGAGGTGGCCGCCAAGGTGGCCGACAAGCCGCTCGATTCGGTCACGATCACGGAATCGACGACGATCAAAGAGGTCAAGCCGATCCGCAAGGTGAAGGTTCACAACAACATCGAAACTCAAGAGGAGGTTGATGCGGCAGAGCCGCCGGCTAAGCTAGCCGCCGGAGGCCAGTAAATGTCGAATCAATCGCCCGATGAACGGGTGCACGAGGATCTTGCGCGGGCCGTGATGAGCGGCCTGCTGCCCGACCGTGCCCACGAACAAGCCGAGAAACTGCTGACGCGGCTGGAAACGCCGGTGCGCCTGTGCCTGCTTGGATTGCCGGAATCGGGGAAGTCGACGATCCTGAACCTGTTGATCGGGCAAGAGTTGATGCAGATCGGTGTCAGGATGCCGACATGCCAGGTGGTCTATGGTCGTGTGCCACAGGCGGTCTGCACCCTGTCCGACGGATCAAGGGTAGCCTTCGATACCATCGATCTTGACCAGATCGCTGCCCAGTCACCGGCTTTCGTGGAAATCCGCCTGCCGCTTCCGGCGCTCAAGAAGATTTCCGTCCTCGAGGTGGTGGCGCCGACTGATCCGGTTGCCCTGCATCGCGCCAGCCAGTGGGCCTCCAAGCGCTGCGATATCGCAATCTGGTGCACGGCGGACTATTCGCAGGACGAACAGCGCGTCTGGAGCCAGATGCCCGACGCGCTGAAGGATCATGCCCTGTTGATGATCACCCGCTATGACCTGTTGCAACAGCAGGGCCTGTTCGAAGAGGTCAGCGCCGCCGTGCACACCGCCGCCGCGGGCGAGTTCAACAAGATCATCCCGATTGCGACACGCGCCGCGATTGCTGCGCGCGATGCCAATGGCTCTGTCGACAAAGAGGCATTCCGGCGCAGCGGCGGGATGGCCCTGATCTCGGCTGTTCTCAAGCAGGTCGATCAGGGGCGGCGCTCGGCGCTGGATCTGGCAGAGGTGCTGTTGCTGCAGAATGAAGACGCGCTGGCGTCCATGGATGCGGTGATGGCGGCGGACGAGGCGCAGGAAGCCGCCGACGACGAAAGATTTGCGCAAGACGCGGCGGATCGCGGCGCAAGGGCAACGCCTGCGGCGGCAAAGCCGGACCCGGTTGCCACGCCCGACAAGGCCGAACCCGCCGCTGCCCGTGACGCCGCGCGCGATACCCAAGCCAAACCGTCGGCACCTGCCGTCGCGCCGAAGCCTGCGGGCCCAAAATTCGAAATCGCAAAGCACGCGCAGCCGACGATTTCGCCGATGCAGCGCCGTGAAACGACCAAGACACCCGATCAGGGACCACGCGAGCCCGAACGCGTTTCCGTCGGCATCGCCCGCCTGCGCAGTATTGCCGCCCGCCGCGCCGAACAGGGCTTGGCCACGCCCCCCGCCGTCGAGGTTCAGGCCGCAACGCGCACCGCCTACGAGCACGCGATCGCCCATCTCGAACAAAAGGCCGCGGCGCTGTCCGAGCAGATCATGGGGCTGGGGGATGATGCGCCGGCTGCAATCATCAGTCAGGCCGTCGAGGATTTGAACTGGCTGTGTGATTACCTGAACGCAAACGGAGATGATGAAGACCCCGCACTTGCACGCGCCCGCGATACGGCATTCGATGCCGCCGATCTTGTCCAACTGATGCAGATGGAAAAGCGCGACAGCGCCGCAATCGAAGCATTGAGCCTGATGTTGCAGGTCAAGCGCGAGTTGCAGGCGGATCTGGCGGCCTGACGCGGCAAGCGGTCGGCTGCCGGTTCTGAAGGCGTCGCTAAGATTTGCGCTCTGGTGCCGTTTCCATTATCCCAATAAAATCTATTTATTAGTGCCAACTGGCGATAGTGCGACGATGCGATTACGCCCAGCTGACCGCACGAAGGATATGCAGGATGAAGATGGAAGAGCTTGCAAAAGAGGTGAAAGCAGCCCTGCCAGAGGCTGCCCAACCAGAGTTTATGCGGCTCGGACTGGAAAAACTCGACGCGTTCTGCGACGAAATCCTTGATCTGGAAGCGACGTTGCAGGATGTCGTCAAGCTTGGCGGCGCGGATGCGGAAAAGAAATCGTCAAGGCTTATCAAACAGTTACGCAGTTTCGAGCCTAGCGTCACGATGATCGGTCAGATCAAGGCGGGCAAGACCTCGCTGGTCAATGCGATGGTTGGCAGACCTGATCTTCTGCCGGCGGACGTCAACCCATGGACCTCTGTTGTGACCTCTTTGCACCTGAACGCCCCGATCCCCGATGACGCGCCGACCGCATCGTTCCAGTTCTTCTCGCAGGATGAATGGGATCATCTTGTCGAAAACGGGGGGCGAATCGGTGAACTTTCTTCGCGCGCGGGGGCCGACGAAGAGCTTGAGAAGGTGCGCAAACAGATCGCCGAGATGCGGGAAAAGACCAAGGCACGCCTTGGGCGCAAGTTCGAGTTGCTGCTGGGCCAGAAACACAACTACGCCGAGCTGAACGACGACCTGATGCAGCGGTATGTCTGCATGGGGGATGATTTCGAGGATCCCGACGAAGAGGACCAGCAGGGCCGCTTTGCAGATATCACCAAGTCGGCGGACCTCTACCTGAATACCAAGGCATTGCCGATGCCGATCTGTATCCGCGACACGCCCGGTGTGAACGATACCTTCATGATGCGCGAGCAGATCACCATCAACGCCCTGCGCGACAGCCGCATCTGCGTGGTCGTGCTGTCGGCGCATCAGGCGCTCAGCTCGATGGATATGGGTCTGATCCGCCTGATCTCGAACGTGAAGGCGCGCGAGGTGATCATCTTCGTCAACCGGATCGACGAACTGGCCGACCCGGCCAATCAGGTGCCTGAAATCCGCGACAGCATCACCCAGACGCTGGCCGACAACAACGGCCCCGAGAACCCGCAGATCATCTTCGGCAGCGCCTATTGGGCGAATATCGCACTTAGCCCGGAGCTGGATCAGATCGTCTCGGACAGCGCCGACGCGCTTTACAACTGGGCCGAAAGCACGCTGAGCGCGGAAGCCGCGAACATGGGCACCCACGAATTGGTCTGGCATCTGTCGGGCATGCCGCAGCTTTACGCCGCACTGTCGGAACGTATCGCCGAAGGTCCGGGGGCAGAGGTTCTGGCAGCCTCGCGCAAGAAGGCGTTGAACCTTGTATCCGGTGTCCGCGCATCGAACGAAATGATCTCGATGCGGCTGGAAGGTGACGAGGTCACGGTGATGTCGGCCGATGTCCTGAAAGAACATCTCGACAAGCTTGAGGCCGACAATTTCAAGCTGCTGCACGACCGTCTGGATATCGTCTTTCAGCAATTCGGCTCACGCGTGGATCAGTCGCATAGACGCTTTCTTGATCGCGCGCTGGAATCGCTGCTTCAGCATCTCGAAGCGAAGGGCGAGCAGGAAATCTGGCAATACAGCCCCGACGGTCTGCGGATGCTGCTGCGCACAAGCTATCAGGTCATGCGGCGCAACGTCGGCGCTGCCTGCCAAGAGGTCTTCGGCGCCGCCGCCGCCGATCTGTCCGACACCTACCGGTCCGCCTTTGGGGTCGACGTCAAGAATTTCACGATCACGCCTCCTGCCGCGCCGGAAATCCCGCCGCCGGTCACCCTTGGCCAGACGATCGCGCTGGACCTGCAGACCTCGTGGTGGAAGGGCTGGTGGCAACGTCGCAAGGGCTATCGCGCCTTCGCCAGCGGTTTTTATGACCTGATCGAGGCCGAAACGACACCGATCGTCGCCGAGTTGAAAGAGCGTCAGGTCGCCGATATCCGCGCCGCCGCCGAACGCGAGTTGCGCGATTTCCTCGAAGACCAGCGCGCGCTGCTTGAGGATATCAGCAGCAAGTCCGAACTCGATTTCGCCGATCTCGAGGATATCTTCGGCATCAAGGCGCAGAAAGAGCGTGAAGAACTGTTCGAGTATATCTACGACGAACTGACCGTGACCCGTGCGGGAGGCAGCGCATGACTGCCAGCGCCCTCGGCCGCAAGCCGCGTATCGCCCTGATGGGCGAATTCAGCGCGGGCAAAAGCACCCTGTCCAACCTGCTGATGGGGGTGCGCCCGCTGCCCGAAAAGGTCACCGCGACGCGGCTGTCGCCGGTCTGGATCACCTATGGCAACGAAGAACCCTACCGCGTCGATGTGCAGGGCTTCGTCGAGCCGATCAGCATCTCGCAACTGGAACAGGTCCCGGTCGAGGACACCCGCTATGTCCATCTGTCGATCGAGGCGGATATCCTCGAGGTTTGCGATCTGATCGACTTTCCCGGCATCTCGGACCCCAATATGTCGTCCGACGTCTGGGAACGCATGTTGCCCGAGGTCGATGCCGTCATCTGGTGCACCCACGCCAATCAGGCGTGGCGTCAGTCCGAAGCCGCGGTCTGGGAAAGCATGCCGCAATCGGTGCGCGACAATTCGATCCTGCTGATCACCCGCTACGACAAGCTGACCACCGAACGGGACCGGATGCGGGTCTTCAAGCGCGTCACCCGCGAGACTGCGGGCATGTTCGGCGGGACCTTCCCGATCTCGCTGTTGCAGGCGATCAAGGCGGGTGAGGATTACGACCTCTGGGATGCCAGCGGCGCCGGCCCTTTCACCGAGCATCTGATCGACACGATCGAGCGGCTGACGAAACTGACGGCGCGGACCGAACTGCCGCTTTACAACTTTGCCCATGCGGCCGATGTGCCGCCGGCGGTTCAGGCACCGGTGGTCCCCCGCCGTGTGCAGCGCCGCCCCGATCCTGCCGAGGCGCCTTTGCTGCTGGGTGACGATACGCATGAGGATGCGATAAGCGCGCCGACCCTGCGCGAGACCTGAATGAAGTCATGCACCCCTTCGTGTTGCGGCGGTGTATCCAAGGAAGCGGACGAGAATGGTTGTTGACGAGTTGGACCTTTTGCGGGGCGCGACCCCCGGCTGCGAGACTGTGGCATTTGCCGATCTTTCGGCGCATATGATCCTTGTGACCGACAGCGGCACCAGCCACCCGCGCGAGACGCTGGATGCGCTCTGCGACGAGGCGGCGACACTGCTTGGCCGCAAGGGAAAACCCGCCCTCGGCGAAAAGCCCAGCAATGTCGCGGTCTGGGCCACGCAGGCATCACTGCGGGTCTTTCTGCGTGCGCAGGACGAGCCGAACGATGTATTGTGTTGTGTCTGTGCGCCAAATGTGAACGTTGGTAGGCTTGTAGCCAACGCGACTGCATGCCTTGATCGCATCAGCAGCGGCTGAGAAACACTGGATCGAGCCGGACCAAGACGATGAGCGACCTGACAGCCCTTGCGGAAAGACTTGCAAGCCTGCACAGCGGCACCGATGTCTTTGAAAACGGGACGCGCCTGATCGCGCAAGGCGGCGTGCCTTCGGGCATGGCGGCGCTGGTCCGCGCGATCGACGAAACCGTGCTTGAACGCAATCTGGAAATCATGACGGGGACCCATATCATCACGCTGGTCGTCGCCGGGCGGCGGCTGCGGGGGATCACCGGTGTCGTGCCCGCCAAAGGCAAGAGCGCGCGGCTGGTGGGCGAACCTCTGGCGCGGGACGATCACAAGACGCTCGAGGCGGTGGGCGCGTTGCTGACCGAACTGCTGTCTGCCGCGCCGCGCATCACCTTGCGCAGCCTGCCCGCCGAAAGGTTCGGCAAGTCCGGTGACCGGGGTGTCGCGGCGGCCACCCTGATCGAGGTCTGGAACATCGACATGAACGCCGCCCCCCTGCCCCCCGTGCAGCGGTTCCTGCGCGGCAATGAGGGCGTCTTGAAGGCCTATGTCCATCTGAGCGGTGGCGAGATCGTGGACAGCGATGGCGACATTTCGGGACTTCAGACCGTGCTGGAGACCCAGCTCGACGACTTTTTGGCCACGCGGATGAAACTCTCGGGTAATGCCGAAGGTCCACAGCTGATGTCGCTGGAAGGTGCCCTGCCCGGCGACAAGGCCCTTGCGCTGGCGCAGTCCGAGGATGACCTTATCCTGCTGATCTACGAACCGAAGGCGCTTGGCCAGATCCATGCCTCGTGGCAGGCGGTCTTTCACTGATGCACCCGGCCGTCGCATCCGCAAGGCGCGCTGACAGCTTTTTTGACGGCTTCGACGAAAGGTTCTTCGAGGGGCCGGATGGCCCTGTCTTCTACCGTATCAAGGGGGACGGGCCGCCTCTGGTCCTGCTGCACGGCTATCCGCAGACCTCGGCCATGTGGCACGCGGTGGCGCCAAGGCTGGCCGAGACCTATCAGGTGATCTGTCCTGATTTGCGGGGCTATGGCCGGTCGCTGAAACCTGCGACAACGCCGGACCACGCGCCCTATTCCAAGCGGGCGATGGCGGGGGATGTGGTCGCGCTGATGTCGCATCTGGGGCACAGCCGCTTTCTGATCGGCGCGCATGACCGCGGCGGGCGCGTTGCGCACCGGCTGGCCGCCGATCATCCCGACAAGGTCATCGCGTTTTCCGTGCTGGACATCGCCCCCACCCGCGAGATGTATCGCGAGGCCGACAGCGGCTTTGCCCATGCCTATTGGCATTGGTACTGGCTGACGCTCGATGCACCCTTTCCCGAAACGCTGATCGGGGCCGACCCCGATTTCTACCTGCTGAAGAAATGCGGCGGGATGGGCAACAAGAGCATGGATCACTTCGCGGCGCAGGCGTTGCAGGAATATCTGACCTCTTTCCGCAACCCCGCGGCCATCCATGGCGCCTGCGAGGATTACCGCGCGGCGGCCTCTATCGACATCGCCCATGACGATGCGGAAACCGGCAAGGTGCAGGTGCCCCTATTGGCGCTTTGGGGTGCGGACGGGGTGATCGCGGCGCATTTCGATTGTCTGGCGCTTTGGCGCGAGCGGGTCGCGGATGTGCAGGGCTGGCCCCTGCCCGGCGGGCATTATCTGGCCGAGCAATCCCCCGACAAGGTGCTTGCGGCGTGGCTGCCGTTCTTTGCCGAGATGATGCGGCGTCCCTAGACCAGCTTCGCGGGGAACCCGTCGGCGCGCAGGTCGGTGCCCAGCATGTCTTCCAGCAGTTTCACGATCATCGGCGACTGCGCCTCGCCCCCGTAGGCGGCGCGGGCGGCGACATAGGTCTGCTCGGTCGCGGCGGCCAGTTCCAGCGGCACGCCGAATTCGCGGCCGAATTCCATCGCAAAGCCAAGGTCCTTCAGCGCCAGATCGACATTGAAGGCGATGTCGTAGGACCCGTTCAGCACCAGCGCGCCTTCGGTTTCATGCACGAATGACGTGCCCGAGGATGCCTTGATCGCATGCCACGCCTGCGCCAGATCAAGCCCGCCGCGCTTGGCCAGCATCAGGGATTCACCACAGGCCTTGAGGTGGATGAAGGCCAGCATATTGGTGATCACCTTGATGATCGAGGCCGACCCGAGCGGCCCCATATGAAAGACCTTGTCGCCCATCGCCTGCAGCGCGGGCAGATGCAGGTCGAACATGTCCTTGTCGCCACCCGCCAGCATGGTGATCTTGCCTTGGGCGGCCAGATGCACCCCGCCGGTCACCGGCAGTTCCATCAGGCGCACGCCATGCTTTGCGGCCTTGTCGGCGAAGCCCAGCACCTCGTCCCGGCCAAGCGTCGACATTTCGATCCAATGCGCCCCCTCTTTCATCGCAGGCAGCATCTGGTCGGCGACGATCTCGGACACGGCAGGCGACGGCAGGCAGGTGATGACGTGATCCACCTCTGCGGCCAATGCGGCAGGGCTGTCGGCCCAGGTCGCACCGGCGTCCAGCGCCTTTTGGCAGGCCCCCTTGTTGAGGTCGGTCACCGTGACCTGCATGCCCCCGCGCAAAAGGCAGCAGGCGCAGTTCGCCCCGAGGTTTCCCTGACCGATGTATCCGTAGTGCATGACGCGCCCCTAGTTGAAATAGATGTTGTAGTCCTTGCGGATCGCGGCGTCGATGGCCGGATCGATCTGGATGCGGGCCTGCTCCAGTATCGCGTTCTTGCGCTTGATCGCAGAATCAAGAAGGATCGGGCGGTTCGCCTCGTTCCATTCCTTGGGGCTCATCCGGTTGCCAAGGCTGGGGTAGATATATTCGGTCTGCATCAGTTCCAGCGTCTGGTCAGAGCCCAGATAATGACCGGGCCCGCCGACGCAGACGGCCATCATCGCTTCGATCGAGGTATTGTCTTCGGTCACGTCGATCCCGCGCACGCAGCGCAGGACCTGCCCCAGAATGTCATCGCCCAAGACCAGCGATTCCAGACAGAACCCCAAGAGAGAGGCGTGCATCCCGACGGATTCGTAGACCATGTTCAGGCCTGACAAGCCCGCAAGAACGTTGGTGATCCCCTGTTCCCATCCGGCCTGCATGTCGGGCAGCTTGCTGTCGGAAATCCCCGCAGCCGCCCCGCCGGGCAGGTCGTAGAACTTGTGCATCTGGGCGCAGCCTGCCGTCAGCAGGGCCTGTTCCGCAGAGCCACCGGACATCGCCCCCGTGCGCAGGTCGGACACGAAGGGCCATGTGCCGAAGACCGCCGGATGACCGGGGGCCATGGCGTTGACATAGACAACGCCCGCAAGGCACTCGGCCACCGCCTGCACGATGGCCAGCGCGATCGGGGCAGGGGCCGTCGCCCCCGCCTGCCCTGCCGACAGCAGCAGCACGGGCATTCCGGCGCGGATGCATTCCTCCATCGCGATGCAGCTTTCCTCGGCGAATTTCATCGGCGGCACGACAAAGCAGTTGCTGTTCGACACGAAAGGCCTTGCGCGCCAGGCGTCCTCGCCGCCGGCGATGCGGTGCAGCAGTTCGATCCCCGGTTTCACATGGGCAGGTTCGCTGAACGAGGTGCCGACGTGCTTGGTCGTGCCCGCGCAGCAGGCGTAGATCGTGTTGAGGTCCATATCGAGGTTGTCGGGGATGTCACGGCAGACCATCGCGCGCTGGAAGAAATGCACGTTGTCGAGGG
The DNA here is from genome assembly GCF_036770585.1 of Yoonia sp. Taxonomy (GTDB): domain Bacteria; phylum Pseudomonadota; class Alphaproteobacteria; order Rhodobacterales; family Rhodobacteraceae; genus Yoonia. The sequence goes on from NZ_DAIPIW010000043.1 coordinate 16,176, forward strand.
CATGGGTGATCTTCGCCGCATCGTGCAGGTCCTGCGCGGTGCTGTCGCGGTAGGTGTTCGTCGCCAGATCGACCACATGGACTGCCGCCCCCGCGGTGCCGAAATGCACACGGTTGCCCGAAAGGTGCAGGTCATGCTTGGGGTCGCGGCCATAGAGCGTGATATTGCGGGCGGCCTTGGCCAGCATATCCTCGACCAGCGCGCGGGGGAAGCGGATGCGCCCGTCATCGCCCAGGATCGCCCCTGCTTCGGTCAGGATCTTCACGCCCGAGGCGGGGGCCTGCGACAGGCCGATCTGTTCCAGCGCATCAAGCGCCGCCGCGTGGATCCGCTGCACCTGCGCATCCGTCAGCGGGCGATATTGCCCGCCTTCGAGACCCGCCCTGACGGGCCGCACATTTTCGGCCAATGGCGCACGGCGCAGGGCCACACGGGCTGCACGACCACCGGAACGACGCTTCATGTCTGTCATAACCGACCCTCCATTTTTCACAAATTTATCTTCCTGCACAGGCTCTTGATCAATCTGGCCATTCGGTCATTATTGATCGGGATTTCCGATCAGAGGGTCAGCGCCCATGCAACTGGAACAAATCGAAACATTCCTCGATCTTTGCGAGACACGCAGCTTTCACCAGACGGCCGAGCGTCTGTCGGTCACCCAGTCCACGGTCTCGGCGCGGGTGAAGGCGCTGGAAGCGTCGGTCGGCGCGCGTCTGTTCAAACGCTCGCGGGCGGGAACGGCGCTGACGACGGAAGGCCTGCGGTTCGAGCCCCATGCGCGCGGCTTGCGCCACAACTGGCAGACCGCGCTGAACGCGACCAAGGATGTGGCCTTGGGTGGCGTGACGATGCGCATCGGGTTGCAGCACGATCTGGTGGGAATGGGGATCCGTGATCTGATTGCGGACCTGAGGCAGACCTTTCCGGACACCGCTTTCTTGCTGGAATCGGATTATTCCACCCAGATGTGCAATGATCTGGTGACCGGTTCGCAGGACATCGCGGTCCTGTATTCGCCAAAGCTGTTGCCGGACCTGCACTTTGAACCGCTGGGCGAGGTGCGTTATGTCATGATTTCCACACAGGCCGCGACCGTGTCCGAGATCGTGCCGGACAGCTATATCCTTGGCAATTATGCGCCCGCTTTCTCGCAGATGCATGCGGCACTCTTTCCGCAATTGTCCCAAGTGCCGCTGTCGATCGGGCAGAACGCGGGAATGGTGGCCTTGCTGGGGTCGTTCTCGGGCACGGCCTATGTGCTGGAAAGCTCGGCTGCGGCATTGGTGGCGGACGGGGAATACCGCCGTGTGAGCGACGCGCCGGTGATTGCGCAACCTCTCTTTGCGGGGTTGAATGCGCGCAACCGCAACCGCACCAGTTTTCGCCGGATGGTCGCGATCCTGAAACGGCAGTTTCTGGGGAGGGTGCCGACAGGGGCGGCGCCATCGCGGCCAGCCGACACTTGAATATGCAGGGCATGAACGAAAGGCACCAAGATGCAAAACACGCTTGTCGATGTGTTGCGGCTGTCCCGTCAGGACAATCCCGCGGCACCGCTGGCCCATCTGCCCGATGGGACAACCGTCAGCTATGGCGCGTTCTTTGCCGGTGCCGAACAGATCGCCGCGGCACTGGTGGCCGCCGGCCTTGGCCCGGGTGACAGGGTTGCGGCGCAGGTGCACAAATCCTTAAGCGCGCTGCAGCTTTATGTCGGCACCGTGATGGCGGGCGGGGTCTTTCTGCCGCTGAACACCGGATATACGGCGACGGAACTTGCCTATTTCATCGCGGACGCTTCGCCCCGCGTTGTCGTCTGCGATCCGGCCGACCAAGACGCCGTGGCCGCCCTTGCCACAGCCAGGGTCCTGACGCTTGATGCCACGGGCCAAGGGACCCTGACAAAGGCCGCCCAAGGGCATCCTGCGGGGTTTACCCCCGTGGCGCGGGGGGCCGACGATCTGGCGGCGATTCTCTATACCTCGGGCACGACCGGCAAGCCCAAAGGCGCCATGCTGAGCCATCGCAACCTTGCAAGCAACGCGCAGACCTTGGCGGACTACTGGCAATTCACGGCGGATGATGTCCTGATCCATGCCTTGCCGATCTTTCATACGCACGGTCTTTTCGTGGCAACGAACATCACGCTGGTCAGCGGCGGGGCGATGATCTTTCAGCCGGGTTTCAACACCGATGACATCCTTGCCGCACTTCCCCGCGCAACGGCGCTTATGGGGGTGCCCACCTTCTACACGCGGCTTTTGCAGTGCGAAGGACTGGCCAAGGCGGCGGCGCGGATGCGGCTTTTCATTTCGGGGTCCGCCCCCTTGCTGGCCGAGACCCATGTGGCGTGGGAACAGCACACCGGCCACCGCATCCTCGAGCGTTACGGGATGACCGAGACCAATATGAACACCTCGAATCCCTATGATGGCGAACGCCGCGCGGGCACCGTCGGTGTCCCGCTGCCGGGTGTCGATCTGCGCCTGACGGACGGCAAGGGCAAGCGCGTCGAGGACGGCCAACCGGGGATCGTCGAAGTGCGCGGCCCCAATGTCTTCAAAGGATACTGGAACCTGCCCGAGAAGACGGCGGAAGAGCTTTTGCCGGATGGTTTCTTCGTCACGGGCGATATCGGCACGCTGGACGCGGATGGATATCTGCGGATCGTCGGGCGCGCAAAGGACATGGTGATCACCGGCGGCTACAACGTCTATCCCAAAGAGGTCGAACTTCTGATCGACGCCCACCCCGGCGTGGTCGAGAGCGCCGTCATCGGCGTGCCGCATCCGGATTTCGGTGAGGCTGTGGTCGGCGTCGTCGTCCTGCAAAGCCCGGATGCGACCACGCAAGACAGCATCCTTGGCGATATCGGTCCGCAGCTTGCGCGCTACAAGCAGCCCAAACGGCTTTTCTTCGTGGAGGCCCTGCCACGCAATGCGATGGGCAAGGTGCAAAAGAACCTCTTGCGGGACCGCTATGCCCAGACTTTCACCGATGCCCCATGAAGGTGCATGGCTGGGGGTCTTCGACTGACAGGTGCTGTCAACATCGCCAAAGCTGGCGGCACATCAGGGCCGTAGCCTGTGTTCGAGCCCGTCCAGCATGTCCAGACACTTTTGCAGTTGCCCGATGGCGAGAAACTCGTCCGGTTTGTGCGCCTGTTCGATCGACCCGGGGCCGCAGACCGCCACCGACATACCAAGCGCGGCGAAGAGACCTGCCTCGGTCCCGAAAGGCACGACACCCGAGTGGTTGCTGCCGGTCAGTTCCATCAAAATATCCCGCGCCTCGTTGATGGCCGCAGGTTCAAGTCCCGCGACCTCACCGATGATTTCCGTGGTGATGGATGCCGTGGGATCCACACGCTGCATCGCGGGCAAGAGGACCGAACGGACGTAATCCTCGGCCTGGGATTTCACGAAATGGAAGTCGCTGTTCTGCACTGGGCGGAACTCCCATTGGACCGACGCCGTTTCGGGGATCACGTTGTGGATCGTGCCGCCCGTCAAGGCACCCGTGCTGATCGTCGTCCAGGGCGGATCGAAGCGGCTGCCGGCCGGTGCGCGGGATTTCATCTCTTCGGCCAAGGCCATCAGCCTTGTGACATAGCGCACAGCATATTCGACCGCATTCACACCGAGGTCCGGCATTGACCCGTGCCCGGCCCGTCCACGGAAATGCGTGGTGTATTCGCAGCAGCCCTTGTGCCCTTCGATGACCTGCAACATCGTCGGCTCACCGATGATCGCCAACGAGGGCCGAAGTTCGCGCTGCTGAAGCCACTCGACCAGGGCTTGCGCCCCGACACAGCCGGTTTCTTCGTCATAGGTGAAAGAGAAATGCACAGGGCGCGCCAAGGCACCAACAGCAAGGTCTTCTGCCTTGGCCAAGGCTGCGGCGATGAAACCCTTCATGTCGCAGGTGCCGCGACCGAAAAGCTTGCCGTCCTTTTCGGTCATCTCGAACGGCGCATGCGTCCAGTCCTGATCGGCCACGGGCACCACATCCGAATGTCCTGACAGCACGATGCCGCCCGGCTTGTCCGGACCGATCGTCCCGAAGAGATTGGCCTTCTGCCCGTCGGGCGTGAACTGCAACTGTACATCGGCGCCCAGATCCTGCAAGCGCTGCGCCATATACCCAATCACCTCGACATTGCTTTCGCTCGAGACACTGGGATAGGCGATCAGGTCGGCAAGGATCGCTTTGGTTCTTTCAAGCGTCGTCACCGGTCTAGTCCTTGATGAAAAGCTTGCGTTCAATGTCGCAAAGCGCCTCGGCGGGGCCGTCTTGCTTGATCAGGATCGTCTCGGTGGTCTCCAGTCCCCAGGTATCCATCCAGAGGGCCGGCATGAAATGGAAGGTCATGCCGGGCTGCAGGACGGTTTCATCCTCGGTCCGGATCGAGGCAGAGCGTTCGCCCCAGTCCGGCGGATAGCTGAGGCCGATGGGATAGCCCATGCGCCCCTGACGCTCGATCCCGTATTTGGCCAGCACGGCCATGAAGGCCCGGGCGATATCGCATGTCCGGTTGCCTGCCCGGGCTGCGTCAAGCGCGGCCGCGATCCCTTCGATCTGGGCGGCCTCGGCGCGGCGCACGGATGCGTCGGGCCTGCCCAGAAAGACCGTCCGGCAGAGCGGTGCATGATAGCGGCGGTAGCAGCCGGACAGTTCGAAGAACGTCGCCTCGCCCTTGCGCATCGGGTCGCCGTTCCATGTCAGGTGCGCGGCGGTGGCATCCAGCCCTGACGGGGTCAGTGGCACGATGGCAGGGTAGTCGCCCCAGTCGTCGCCAACACCGGCGATGCCGGCGTGCATGATATCCGCGACAAGGTCGTTCTTCCGCACACCGGGTGCCGCCTTGTCGATCGCGGTCCGGATGACCTTTTCGGTAATGCGCGCCGCTTTGCGAATGAAGCCGATTTCTTCCTCGGACTTGACCAGCCGCCGCCAGTTCACCAGCGCCGTTGCATCAACCAGTTGCGCGGCGGGCAGCGCCTCGGTCAGCACCTGATGGGCCTTGGCCGAGTAATAGTAGTTCTCCATCTCGACCCCGATACGGGCTTCTTCGAAACCCCGAGATGCAAGCTGTTTGGCAAGATCCTGCATCGGGTGATATTCGGTCGACTGGATATAGTGATCGCCATAGCCAATCACGTTTTCGGGCTGCATCCAGCATGTGCGCCGCCCGCCGAACATGTCCATCATCCGGCCCCACCAGACAGGTTCACCCTCCATCCCGAGGATCACGCCCTGATGCACGTAAAAGGACCAGCCGTCATAGCCTGTCAGCCAGGCCTGGTTCGACGGGTCGGTCACGAAAAGAACATCGATGCCCGCCATATCCATCGCGGCACGGGTCGCGGTGATCCGGCGGTCGTATTCGCCCTGCGAAAATGCGGCGTTCCCGATTGGCATATGCGTCCCCTTTTTCATATGACTGCCGATTGACACCCACCGCAGCCTACTTCGCGCGGGAGGCGACATGACGTTCGCGTTCGTTGCGAAGCACCG
>NZ_DAIPIW010000044.1:0-21618 GCF_036770585.1 Yoonia sp.
AGGCCGCGTTATTGGGGATTTCCGGCGCAATCGCGCATTTGAGCGCATAGCAGGCGTAAGCCTTGGTATAGACCAAAGGCACGTTGATGCCCTTTTTGTCGATACCCGATGTGCCCGTGAAATCGCAAAGCAGATGATCCCTTGCAATCGTCAGCCGCACCTTCAGATCGATCGGCGTGGCGAAGCCATCGATCCGCATCGCGCCCGTCGCCGTTTCACGCGGCAGGGCCGCGATCTTTTCCAGCGTCGCCCGGCGCGAGTTGGACAGGATGAAATCACCGATCCCTTCGAGATCATCCAGCGCGAATTCCTCCAACATCTCGCGCAGGCGGCGGTCGCCGATCTCGTTGCAGGTGGCCAGCGCGTAGATATCGCCGACCAACTGATCGGGTTCGCGCACGTTGCCGCGCACGATCCGCACAAGTGTTTCATCCACCCGGCCCTGATCGGCGAATTTCATGATCGGGATATAAAGCCCCTCTTCATAGACGCTGGCTGCATCCGCCCCGAAGCCGCGCCCGCCGATGTCGACGACATGGGCGGTGCAGGCGAAGAAACCGACATGGCGGCCCTTGTAGAACGATGGGCTGACAACCGTGATGTCATGCAGGTGGCCCGTCCCCTCCCATGGGTCGTTGGTGATGTAGACGTCGCCTTCGCGGATGTTCTCGCGCCCGATGCGGCGGATGAAATGCGCGACGGCGTCGGCCATGGCGTTGACATGACCGGGGGTGCCGGTGACGGCCTGGGCAAGCATCAGGCCCGCGGCATTGTAAACCCCCGCCGAGAGGTCCCCCGCCTCGCGGACCGAGGTGGAAAAGGCGGTGCGGACCAGCGCCTGCGCCTGTTCCTCGACCACCGAAATCAGGCGGTTCCACATGACCTGATAGGCAACGCTGCTCATGGTGTGACCTCTGTGATGTCGATGGTGCCGTCGGCCCGCGCGAGGGCGCGGCGGCTGGCGGGGACGACGATGGTGGTTTCATCCTCGGTGATCAGGGCGGGGCCTGCGACGGTGTCGCCTGCGGCAAGGCCGGCGCGCGAGACGACGGCCGCCGCGGTCAGGGTTTCCGAGACCGGATCGAAAAGCTGGCGGCAACCCCACCCGTCCCGGACCTGATCCGGGACCGCATGTATGGTGGTGCGAGGCCCCCGATCAGCGTCCGGGGCGGGATGGGCGGCGGTCGTGGCATTGACCGCCCAGACCGTGATCTCGATATCCATCCCCGCCACCGTGCGCCCGAAGAGCATGGTATAGTCGGCCTCGAAAAGCTGCTGGAAAGTCGCGGCATCGGGGTCGGCAGCCTGTGCTGCGGTCAACGAGATCGGGATTTCCCAGCCCTGCCCGGTGTAGCGCATATAGACCTTGAATTGGGCCTCGATCGGCGCGGTCGCATCGCAGGTGCGCACAAAGCCCGTGGCCTCGTCCTGCAAGGTGGCCAGCAGGTCTTTCACCACGCCCGCATCGAAATGCGACAGCTTCATGTAGACGCTGCGTGTCGCCTCGAAACTGAAGGGCGCGCGCAGGAAGCCGATGGCGGAACCGACGCCCGCGCCTGTGGGGACAAGCAGGCGTTTGACCCCCAGCTTTTCACATAAGCGCCCAGCATGCAGAGGTGCCGCGCCCCCGAAAGCGATCATCGTGTAATCGGCCAGATCCTCGCCATTCTCGACGGCATGGACACGGGCGGCGTTGGCCATGTTTTCATCCACCACCTCGGCCACGCCGAAGGCTGCGGTCAGCGCGTCCATATCCAGCGGCGCGCCCAGCGCATCCAGCGCGGTCTTCGCGCGGTCGGCGTGCAGCTTGATGGACCCGCCCGCGAAATTGTCGGGATCGAGCTTGCCCAAGGTCAGGTCGGCATCCGTCACCGCAGGGCGCGCGCCACCGCGCCCGTAGCAGGCAGGCCCCGGTTCGGATCCCGCACTTTCAGGGCCGACCCTGATCTGGCGCATCCCGTCCACATGGGCGATGCTGCCGCCGCCTGCCCCGATCTCGACCATGTCGATCACGGGGATGGATATCGGCATGCCCGAGCCCTTCTTGAACCGGTAGGTTCGCGCCACCTCGAAGACCCGCGCGGTCTTGGGTGTCTGGTTCTTGATCAGGCAGATTTTCGCGGTGGTCCCGCCCATGTCGAAGGACAAGACTTTGTCCAGCCCAAAGCGCCCCGCGATGTCGGCGGCAAAGACCGCGCCCCCCGCAGGCCCCGATTCCACCAGACGCACGGGAAAGTCCGCAGCGCTTTCGATGCTGATGATCCCCCCGCCCGAGTGCATCAGGAAGATCGGGCACGCCGCCCCCTCATCCGCCAGCCGCCCCTTGAGACGGCCCAGATAGGTTTTCATCAGCGGCTTGATATAGGCATTGGCGACGGTCGTGTTGAACCGCTCGTATTCGCGCATCTGCGGCGAGACCTCGGACGAGATCGAGATCATCACTTCGGGCAGCGCCTGTGCCAGCACCTCGCGGATCATCTGCTCGTGCGCGGGGTTCAGATAGGCATGCATCAGGCCGATGGCGATGCTTTCGAACCCGTAAGAGCGGATGTGATCGGCAAGGGCCTCGACCTCTGCCCTATCCAGCGGGATCAGCACATCGCCGCTGGCGCCGACCCGTTCCCTGACGGTAAAGCGATGCTGGCGCGGCAGAAGGGGTTCGGGCAGCACAAGGTTCAGGTCGTATTGCTCGAACCGGCTTTCGGTGCGCATCTCGATCACGTCGCGAAAGCCCTCGGTCGTGATCAGCGCGGTCCTGGCCCCGCGCCTTTCGATCAGCGCATTGGTGGCCAGCGTCGTGCCATGGATGATCTGGCCGATCTGCGCGGGTGCTACGCCTGCCTTGGTGCAGACCTGATGCATCCCGTCGATGATCGCATCCTCGGGTGCGGCATAGGTCGTCAGCACCTTGGTCGAGAATTGCGCCGCGCCGACCTCGAGCACGACATCCGTGAACGTGCCGCCGATATCGACGCCTAATCGGGTGTGATGGGCCATGATGCCTCCGTTGATTGCAGGCAGGCTATCTTTGGCTTTCGATCAAATCCAATTATTTGATATGATCAAATTGATCACAAATCATGATCGGGCGATCTCGGCCGCAAGTCCCGCTGCCTCGGCCACGGCGCGGGGCGCACGGTCGGCATCGTAGCGGGCGAAAAAGTGCAGCGGCTCGGGCACCCACGGATAGGCCAGCCTGACAAGCCGTCCCTCGGCAAGGTCCTCTGCCACCATCGCCTCGGGCAGCACCGTCAGGCCCAGACCGTCAAGCGCCATCGTCCGGCAAAGGGCAAGGTTGGTCGAGGGCACAAGACGCGGCGCGATCTCGCGGCGGGTGGCAAGATGCGCGGCGATTTCATCATAGAGCCGCGTATCGCGGGCATGGGTCAGGATCGGCTGCGCCGTCAAGAGCGCATCCGACAGGGTCCGGTCCCGGGTCAAACCGGGTGCCGCAAGCCAGACCAGAGGATAGGCCCCGACCTCGACCACGCCGCCGAAGGCCCTGGCGAAGGGCTCGTTCTGCAAGGCAAGGTCCAGCGCCCTTTCGGCCAGCAGCTTTTCCAGATGCACCGAGAAATCGACCGTCACCTCGACCGTCAGCCGCGGAAACCTGTGGTTCAGCGCCCGCAGATAGCGGCGCAACCATGTGTGGACGATCATCTCGGTCACGCCAAGGCGCAGGGTGCCCGTGGTCAGCGCCTTGCGATCCGCCGCCGTCAGAAAGCCATCGGTCGCATCCAGCACGCGGCGCGCGTGGCGCAGCAATTCCTGCCCCTTCGCGGTCAGCCGCACCACACCGGAATCGCGGCTCATCAGGCTGGTCCCGACCGCGCTTTCCAGTTTGGCGATCCGTGCCGAGATATTGGGCTGTGTGGTGTTCAACCGTTCCGCAGCGCCGCGAAAGCTTTGCAGATCGGCCACCCAGACGAAGGCCTCGAGCTGTTTGAGGTTGAACTGCATCGGCGTCCGGCTGCTGCTGTGATGTCAGCCCCAGAGTGGCAAGCCCCGGCCGCCCTGACCAGTGATTTTTGCTTTGGTGCTTGCATATAGTTCCATATCGCACTAATTAGTTCGACATCGCACTATATGGAGAATCGAAAATGAACCGTCGCAAATTTCTTTCCCTGACCGGAGGCGGCATCATCGTCGCCGCCACCGCCTCTGTCGCCACCATCGCCTCGCGCACACCGGCGGCTGCCCTTGCCCCTTGGGATCAGGCGGGCGTGATCTATGACGAACCGCGCAAGCACGCGCTGTCCTACGCAATCCTCGCGCCCAATCCGCATAACCGGCAGCCTTGGATGGTGGACCTGTCGCAGCCCGACACCGTTGTGCTGACCGTCGACACCGATCGCCTGCTGCCGCACACCGACCCTTTCAGCCGCCAGATCACCATTGGCCTTGGATGTTTTCTCGAAGTGATGGTCATGGCCGCCGCCGAGGACGGTTACACCGTCGATCTTCAGGTTTTCCCCGAAGGCAGCGATGCCGCAGCGCTCGACGGGCGGCCCGTGGCGATTGCCAGCTTCCGCGCCGATCCGAATGTCGCAAAAGACCCGCTGTTCCGGCATATCTTCGCGCGCCGCTCGAACAAGGAACCTTTTGACGTGACGCGGGCCGTTCCGCCCGAGGCCGTCAGCCAGATTGCCGCCGCCGCCCGCTTTGGCCGGGTCGACGGCAGCGTTGCCGACGACAGCATCGCCACCCTGCGCGCGCTGACCTCGGAGGCGCTGATGATCGAACTCGAGACCCCGCATACCTACAAGGAGAGCGTGGACCTCTTCCGGATCGGCAAGGCCGAGGTCGAGGCAAACCCCGACGGCATCGACCTTTCCGGCCCGATGTTCGAGGTTCTTGGCACTTTCGGCATGATGACGCGCGAGGCCGCACTGGACACGACATCCACCGTCTACACGCAAGGGATTACGGCCCAGATGGCGACCACAAATTCGGCCATGGGGCACATCTGGATGACCACACGGGGCAATACCCGCGAAGACCAGATCAACGCAGGCCGCGACTGGGTCCGGCTGAACCTTGCGGCAACAGCGCGCGGCGTGGCCTTCCAACCGCTGAGCCAGGCCTTGCAGGAATACCCCGAGATGGCCACGCATTACGCCCGCGTCCACCAGATGCTCGCCCGCGACGGAGAGACCGTGCAAATGCTCTGCCGGTTGGGCTATGGTATCGCCGTGAACCGCAGCCCGCGCTGGCCGCTGGAGGCGAAACTGATCTGAGGGACAGATGGACGAGCAGGACATGGCCATGTTTGCGGTCTTCAACGAGATCGGAATCATCAACCAGTTGGGCAGCACCCTGTTTCAGGCGCGGCTGCCCGACGGCCTGCAGGTTCCGCATTTCGCGGTGCTGAACCATCTGGTGCGGCTGGGCGACGGGCGGACGCCTTTGTCCATCGCATCGGCCTTTCAGGTGCCCAAGACGACGATGACGCATACGCTGGCGGGTCTGGAAAAGCGCGGGCTGATCACGATGGAACCGAACCCCACCGATGGGCGCAGCAAGGTGGTGCGGCTCACCGAGACCGGGCGTGCCGCGCGCGCGGCGGCGATCGCGACCATGGCCGCGCCGATCGCCAGAATTCGTGCGGATTTGGGGGATGAGGTGATCTTTGCCCTTCTGCCGCAATTGCAGACACTGCGGCAGTTTCTGGACCAGAACCGCGATCCCTGACACCCACCGCGCGGTGGCTTTGCACGATGGCAAGTTTTGCGCTGCAATCTTGCCCTCGGATATCCAAGCCAGGGGTGCAACCACACCCCGACAAGATCAGGTTTCGCTTTTTGCCCGTCAGGGCCGCGCGAAAGACCGGTGGGGACTGACACCCCTGCCGGCAAGGAACCGTTTCCGGCGGGCCCGCCCCCTCTTGATCTCTGCCAGCTTTACATGATTGCGCCGGGCCGCCCCAGACAGGGCCGCCGGGTCTGTCGTGCTGGCGTCAGTGAAAATCCCGCGACTTGGGGATCACCCGCGCATCGCGCGGATGTCCGCCGCGCCGGTCCTGCGGGACGGGGCGGCGCACCTCGTCGGCGCGGGCGAGGGGCGCATCCATGCGGGCATCGGTATTCAGCCGCTCCAGCGCATCGCTGCGGTCGACCAGATCGGTCGCCACCACATGGATCACGTCCTGATCCTTTTGCAGATAGCCCCGCACGTCGATCAGATGCGCGCGCATGATGACCTTGCGGTAAGCCTCCATCACCTTGGGCCAGACGACGAGGTTGGCGACACCCGTCTCATCCTCGAGCGTGATGAAACAGACGCCCTTGGCGCTGCCCGGGCGCTGGCGGATCAGGACAAGCCCCGCCAGTTTCACCCGCTGGCCGTTGCGCATCTGGTCGAGGCTGCGGGCCGTCGCATAGCCCTGTCTGGCCATGCTGCGGCGCAGGAAGGCCATCGGATGCGCCTTCAGCGACAAGCGTGTCGTCTGGTAGTCGGCCACCACATGCTCGCACACGGGCATCTGCGGCAGCGCAAAGCGGACCTCGGCCCCCTCGTCCCGCGTGTCCCGAAAGAGCGGCAGGTCCGGCGCATCGCGCAGCGCGCGCGCATCCCAAAGCGCCTGCCGCCGGTCCAGCCCCATCGACCGCGCCGCATCCGCCGCCGCCAGCCTGCGGATGGTGCCCGCGTCCAGTTTCGCGCGCTCTTTCAGGTCCCTGAGGTCGGCGAAGGGCTGCACCCGCGCCTCTGTGATCCGCTGCCCCATCGCCGCGCGCATCCCGTCGATCTGGCGCAACCCCAGCCGCACCGCAAAGACACCCCGCCCGAGCGGTTCCAGCGTATTGTCCCAGTCGGAATAGTTCACATCCACCCCGCGCACGATCACCTGATGCGCGCGCGCATCGCGGACGATCTGGGCGGGGGCGTAGAACCCCATCGGCTGCGCGTTCAGCAGGGCCGCGCAGAAGACATCCGGATAATGGCATTTGATCCAGCACGAGACATAGACCAGATGCGCGAAACTCGCCGCATGGCTTTCGGGGAAGCCGTAGCTGCCAAAGCCCTTGATCTGGTCGAAACAGCGTTGCGCGAATGCCGCGTCATAGCCGCGGTCGATCATCCGGCTGACCATCTTGTCCTGCAACTTCTCGATCCCGCCGCGTGAGCGGAAGGTGGCCATGGCCTTGCGCAACTGGTTGGCCTCTTTGGTGGAAAACTCGGCCGCGACCATGGCGATCTTCATCGCCTGTTCCTGAAAGATCGGCACGCCAAGGGTCCGCCCCAGAACTTTCCGCAATTCGTCAGGATCATGCGGCGGCGCGGGAGAGGGGTATTCTGTCGGCTCTACCCCGCTGCGGCGGCGCAGATAGGGATGCACCATGTCGCCCTGAATGGGACCGGGGCGGACGATGGCGACCTGAATGACGAGGTCATAGAATTCGCGCGGTTTCATGCGCGGCAGCATGTTCATCTGCGCGCGGCTTTCGACCTGAAAGGTGCCAAGACTGTCACCCCGGCAGAGCATGTCGTAGACGGCCGGATCCTCTTGCGGGATATTGGCCAGCGTGAAGCGTTTGCCATAATGCGCGTCGATCAGATCGAAGGCCTTGCGGATGCAGGTCAGCATCCCCAGCGCCAGCACATCGACCTTGAGGATGCGCAGCTCGTCGATATCGTCCTTGTCCCATTCGATGAAACTGCGGTCGGGCATGGCACCATTGCCGACGGGGACCGTCTCGATCAGTTTCCTCTCGGTCAGGATGAACCCGCCCACATGCTGGCCCAGATGGCGCGGCATCCCGATCATCTGGTCGGCCAGCTTGATCGTGCGGGCCATCAGCGGGTCGTTCAGGTCCAGCCCTGCCTCGGCCGCCTCGCGCGCGCCGATCTCGCGGCCCCAAGAGCCCCAGATGGTCTTGGCCAGCGCGCTGGTGATGTCTTCCGACAGCCCCATGACCTTGCCCACCTCGCGCACCGCCATGCGCGGGCGGTAGTGGATGACGGTGGCGCAAAGGGCGGCACGGTCGCGGCCGTATTTGTCGTAGATATGCTGGATCACCTCTTCGCGCCGTTCATGCTCGAAATCGACGTCGATATCGGGGGGTTCTTTCCGTTCCTCGCTGATGAACCGCTCGAACAGCAGGTCGTTCTTGTTGGGATCGACCGCGGTGATCCCCAGCACATAGCAGACCGCCGAATTCGCCGCCGATCCGCGCCCCTGGCAGAGGATTTCCGGCTTGGTCTGGTTCCGCGCGAAATCGACGATCTGTTCGATGGTCAGGAAATACTGCGCGATGTTCAGCTTTTCGATCAGGGCGAGTTCCTTGCCCAACACCATCTTGATGTCATCGGGCACGCCCTCGGGGTATCGCCGCGCCGCACCCTTCCACGTCAGCAGTTCGAGGTATTCCTGCGCGGTGTAACCCTTGGGCACGGTTTCCTGCGGGTATTCGTAGGCCAGTTCGGTGAGGTTGAAATCGCAGGCATCGGCGACATCCCGCGCCGCGCGGATCGCATGGGGCCATTCCGCGAAAAGCTTCACCATCTGCGCGGGGGATTTGAGGTGCCGTTCGGCGTTGGCATCCAGAAGATACCCCGCCTTGTGGATCGTGGTCTTGTGCAGGATGCAGGTCATCACATCCTGCAAGGGTCGCCGGTCGGGGGCGTGGTAATGCACGTCATTGGTGGCGAGGATCGAGAGGCCATGTGACCTGGCAAGCTGGTCCAGCCGATTGATCCGCGCGCGGTCTTCGCCGCGATAGAGGTAGCTGGCCGCGATATGTTTCAGCGTCGGCAGCGCCCGTTTCAGACGACGAAAGCCCGCCGCGAAATGGTTCAGATCGTCGCCGGGCATGGCGATCAACTGCACGCCGTCGCAGTGCCGCGCCAGATCGTCCAGCGTGATGTCGCAAACGCCCTTGGCCTGCCACGCCCCGTCGATGTCATGCATCTTGCCCTTGGACAGCAGCCTGCACAGCCGCCCGTAGGCCGCGCGGTCGCGGGGGTAGGCAAGGAAGGCCTCGCCCGTCACCAGTTGCAGACGGCAGCCGATCAGGGGGCGCATCCTGGCCTTGGAGGCTTCGGCATGGATGCGGACGACACCGGCCATCGTGTTCAGGTCGGCGCAGCCAAGCGCGTCATAGCCCAGCGCATGGGCGGTCGCCACTAGGTCCACGGCATCGGACGCCCCGCGCAGAAAGGAAAAGCAGGTGGTGATCCCAAGCTCGACAAAGGGCGCGCGGGGGTTGGGGGGAAAATCCTCATCCTCCAGCCTGCGGCGGGGGTGCTGGTGGTCGTTTTCAGGCATGGCAGACCTGCGCAAGGACCGCGCCTGACCCTGGGGCGAAGGCCGTCTTGCAAAAGGTCCAGTGGACCTTTTGAGGCCGCAGCGTGCGATAGCACAGGGTGCACGCAGTGCGCCCTCCCGGGGGGAGGGTCGGGCGCGGTCCGGGCCTTTGGGCCCGAACCAGATTGTGGCCAGTGTTGCGCGTTCGCCCCCTCATCCGAAAAACCCGTGCACGAACCAGCGCGGTTCTGCCCCGCGCCCGTCGCCCAAGACACCTTCGCGATAAAGCCAGAGCCGTTGTCCCGCCGCATCCTCGACCTTGAAGTAATCGCGCAACCGCGTGCCGGGGCGGTCTTTCCACCACTCGGGCGCGATCCGTTCGGGGCCTGCATAGCGCGCGACACGATGCGTCCGCCGCCGCCAGACGAATTGCGCGGGCGGGCCTTCGGGGACGGCGTAAAGCACGCGCACCTCTTCGGGGTGATCCAGCAGGCGCAGGGGGCGTTCCTTGACCACCGCGGCCTGATCGGCGGGCGCATCCGTGAGGGCCGCGAGCGCCCCTTCGGCCCGCTCGGGGATATGGCTTTGATGCAGCACGGGCCGTGTGACCACGCGGGGGCCGAATTTCGCACTCAGCCGGTCGATCAGGCGGGTCAGGTGCAGGTCATCGTCGCTCTCGCCATCCAGACGGGTCTGGCGTTCGGCGATTTGCTCTACATCGCCGGCGGCAAGGGTGATCAGATCGAAGCCGAACCCGGGGTTGATGCGGTCGACCTTGTCGCGGAAAAGGCTGTGCAGATGTGCCGGATCACGGGTCGGGGCCGAGGTGCGCACGGTCACATCCGCCACATCGCCATCGGTGCGATAGACCACCAGATGCAAGGCACGACAGCCGAGACCGGCGGCCTTGAGCTGGTCGCACAGGTCCGCGCACAATCCCGGCAGATGCGGGGTGGGATCGAGGATCGGCTCGGCCAGACGCGCCATCGTGCGGATCACGGGCGGTGCGTCACGGCTGGAGACAGGTTCCGCCAGTTTCCCCAGCGCCTGATCGAGGCGCAGCAGCGGGTTCGCCGCCAGCCCCGCTTTCACGAAGCGGCGGGTCAGCGACAGGCGCGGCACATCCATCACCGCACCGATGGTTTTCAGCCCCAGACGGCGCAGCAGCAGCACCGTATCCGCATTCAGCCGCAGCCCCGCCACGGGCAGCGGGCCAAGTTTGAAGTAAGCCTCGTCTGCCTTGCAAATGCTGCGCACCGGCCCGAACCGCGCGAGCGCCCATGCCGCCCCCCATGTCGGTGCCACCGCCAGCCGTGCGCTCAGGCCCAGCAGGGAAAGCTGCGTCTCGATCTCGACCAGCATCGCCGCCTCGCCGCCGAAAAGGTGATCCGCGCCGGTGGTGTCGAGGATGATCCCGTCATCCCCGTCCCGCGCTGTCCAGGGACAGAACCGCCGCGCCCAGAGAACCAGCCGGTCAAGGGCCGCGCGGTCCCCTGCAGGATCGGCGTATTCGACCTGCAATTCCGGACAGATCGCGCGCATATCGACGACGCGCGCGCCGGGGTTCACCCCGTCCATCCGCGCCCTGCGGTTGGCCGCATGGATCACCGGCCCATGCTGCCCCTCGCGCGCCAGCACCACGGGAATGTCATCCGGCGGCGCGTTCCCCTGCCGTTCCATCAGCCTTGTCCAGCGTTCCATCGCCAGTTGCGGCAGACAGATGGAGACGATCCGCCGCCCGCTCATACGTCGCCACCCATTGGCCGGGTTTGGACCGGCGCGAGCGGAAAAGGTCCAGCGCCCAGCGCGGATCGCCGGGGGCTTGCGCGTCGTGCGGATGCGTGGCGGAAGGCAGGCTGGCGATGCGCCAGCGGTCGCGCGCCGCGCTGAGATCCGGTGACGCCGCGCGCCGGATCAGCCAGCAGGGGACATCCGCCGCCTCGGACCGCATGGCAAGGCGCTTGGTCGCGGTGAAGTCGAGGGCGGGCGGATCGCCCCAGACCTCGCCCACCACCGCCGCCAAGCTGCGGCAGCGCAAGCCATCCTCCATCGCCCAGAGCACGTCCGCGGCCCGCGACAGGTCCACCATGATCACAGGGTGTTGCAGGCCTATCCCGGCAAGCGCGGGGCGCCCCGCCTCTTTGCGCGACAGCCGGTCCTGCACCCAGAGGATCGGGGCGCCGGTTCTGGGCAGACGCGACAGCATGAAGGCCGTGGCGCTGGCATCCGCGGGGTGGCTTGGGAAAACTTCGGCCAGCGTATGGGGCATCGGGGCGGGGGTCACCCCCTGCCCTGCCAACCCTGTCTGCATCGCAAGCACACCCATTCACCTGACACCGAATCCGCTATGTGTTCCTGTTTTGTTCTATATGATTTTCACGATTTTCGCAATGCCGCGACAGGCAGGATCGGGCGACCCTTCGGGCCAAGCCCAAGGATGTGTCGGCGCAGGCAATTTTCCCCGGCAATTTTCCCTTGTGATCCAGAACACGTTCCTGCTAGACCCCGCCTCGGAGACGTGGCCGAGTGGTCGAAGGCGCTCCCCTGCTAAGGGAGTAGGCGGGAAACCGTCTCGAGGGTTCGAATCCCTTCGTCTCCGCCATCATGGATCGGCTGCTGACTGGTGATCGGTGACCATCCGTTCTCGCGCTTGCAAGCCCCCACAACAGGATCTGCGCCTTTGCGGCATCGGGCCGAGATGTCCGGCAGCAGGTCTTGCATCTCGCCCCGGTCCGCCCGGCCGCCCGCCTAGGCGCGCGAGGCGGGCCGTCCGCGCCAGATTGCGCCGAAAAGCAGGATCGCTGCGCAGATGTCTGCGCCGAGGATGCCGGCGAATACCCAGTCGGGGACCGGTGACGCGGCGTAGAGTTCCGAAATCGCCCCCATGCTGCCACCCAACATCGCGATGAACGCGATCCATGCGACCCAGATCAGCCTGCGCGCCAGCCCTGCATAGAACAGCACATAAAGCGCCGCCGGCACCAAGAGGACGAGCGAACCCGCCGCAAAGCCCGCCACCGCCACGCCTGCGACGTGCAGTGCGGCGCTGACCAGAATGAAATAACCTGCCAGCTGCATCTTACCCTTCCTCGGGGCAAGGCATGCCCGCGACGCCCCAGATCAGGATATCGTTGACGTGCTCTTGCAGGCTGTAGGGGGCAGGCGCGCGGCCGCCTCCCGGGGTCCAGGCCCAATGCAGGATCAGGTCGTGATCGAGATGCGCTGCGATATCCAGCATGTCGCGCCCCCCGTTGCGGTCCGGATCGCGCAATTGGTTGCAGATCTGGGCCGCGCTCTTGCCGAACCATGCGGCCTCGACCGGTGGCAACATCCAGGTCATGGCAACCTGCGGGGCCGCATGCGGGATGTCGTTGGCCTGTTCATTATAGGCATGGCAGGCAGAGCATTGCAGCGTTTCCGCGCCGAAACGGCTTTCGCCCGCGTTGATGTTCATGCCGTGCGGACGGGGGCGTCCATAGGACGGGCCGGACCACATCGGACGATTGTCGGCGCCGACATGGCAATTGCTGCATCGCGGGTGCGATGTCACCTCATAGATGCGATCGAAGGCCGCCAGACCTTCGTCGAGTGTCGCGGACGCGGGCGGGGCGATGACCACGTTCTGGCCTTCCGCCCATGCGGACAAGGCCAGCCCAGCAACGACGCAGGCGGCGCCAGCGACAGGAAGAACGCGGGGCGTTCTCATGGCTTCCTTCCGCCTCACACGAAATCCACGAACTTGTTGAACGGCGTTTCGCGCAGCCTCAGGCCGGTCGCCGCAAAGATCGCATTGCCGAGCGCGGGAAAGGCCGGAGGCACCGGCGGTTCGCCGATCCCGCGAATATGCAGGTTGTTTTGCAGCGTGCGCACATGGATCGCGGGCGCCTGATAGAGACGCATCCCCTCGGCCGCATGATAGTTGCTTTGTTCGGCCATGCCGTCGCGATAGGTGATCTCGGAATTCATCGCATGGCCAAGACCCCAGACCACACCGCCCTGGATGTGGTTTTCGATGTTGACCGGGTCGACGACGGTCCCCGGGTCGGCCACGGCCCAGACATTGTGCAGCTTGATCCCGCGGTCCGTCATCTCGACCTCGACGATCTCGGCGCAGGGCACGCCGAAGCTATGGACCAGCGCGACACCGGCGAAACGGCCGTTGCCGCGGTCCGGTCCGGACCAGTTCGCCATCTCGGCGCAGGTCTGAAGCACCTGCCGTGACACCGGATCGTCGATCAGGCGCAGGCGTTCCGCAACGGGGTCGGCACCTGCGGCGTGGATCAATTCGTCCACCAGCGTCTCGATCATGAAACCGCCGAACGAGGCGCCGACGGCGCGCCAGCTGGAACTGGGAGCAAGATTTGGCACCGCATAGCCGCGCACCCTGAAGTTCACCGCATTCCCGTAGGGTGCCGAAAACGTGCCGGCGGTGATCTGGCTGTCCGGACCGGGTGGTGTCGGAAGGTTCGCCCGCGGCATCTGCGAGGCAAAGACGGACCCCCCCGCCACGTCCAGCGAAATCGCCGTGACCTGTCCATTGGCGACCGCGCCCGTGCCCCTTGCCACGGCAAGGTGACGGGGGAAGTCCTGAGCAAAGTCCTCTTCACGGCTATAGGTCAGCTTGACCGGCGTGCCGCGCATCTGGTTGGCGACCTCGACCGCCTGTCTGAGAAACTCGAACTCCAGCCGGTGACCGAAGGAGCCGCCGGAATGCTGGTTGTGAAAGACGACCTGATCGGGCGTGTGCGCACCGGTGACCTGCGCCAGCACCGGCTTCACCTGGGTCGGCTGCTGGTGCCCGGCGATGACCTCGATCCGGTCGTCGGTGACAAGCGCAAGGGCACCCAGCGGTTCAAGCGGCTGATGCGCGATATAGGGCGCGCGGTAAAGAGCCTCGACCGCAGGGGTGGCAATCGCGGTTTCGACGTCACCATCGTTCCGCCAGGCGGCCTGAAAGCGGTCATCGGTGAACGAGGCCTCGGCCTCGGCCCAATGGTCGTCCTGTTCGGCGTGATAGGGGGCAGGCCCCCAGTCAAAGCGCATGGCGCGGGCGCCCTTGAACGCGGCCCAGGTGTCATCTGCGATGATCGCCACGCCATTGGTGATTTCGACCACATCGCGGACACCGGGAACGGCCAGCGCCTCGCTGGCGTCATAGCTCAGCATTGGGCCCCTGCGCGGGTTCACCACGGGGGTTGCGTAGACCATGTCGGGCGCGGTCACGTCGATCCCGTAGACCTGCGTGCCTGTGCATTTGGCGACCATGTCGATCCGTTCCGTCGGGCGACCGATATAGCGCCACTGGTCGGGCTGACGCAGGCTGACGTCCTGCACCGGGGCGATGCCCGCCGCCGTCGCGGCCAGGTCCTGATAGCGGATGCGCGCGCCGTTCGGCAGGATGACAGCGCCGCTTTCGGTCGCGAGACTTGCTGCATCCACGCCATGCACCTGCGCCGCCGCCAGCTTGAGCGTCTCGCGGGCGGATGCGGCGGCTGCGCGCAGCTTGATCCAACTGTCAGGCACGGATGTGGACCCGCCGGTGCCCTGCATGCCGGCCAGCTTCAAGACAGGCGACAGCATCGCGTGCAGGACGGTGGCCGGCAGCGGAACGGTGGCGGACAGGACCTCTGCAGCCTCGAGCGCGAAAGCGCCGTTGAAATAGGCGGCGGCGGGCATACCGGCTTGGGTGACGAACTGGTCGAGATCGAGATCAAGCTCTTCCGCCATCAGGATCGCCTGCATGTGTTCGACCCCCTGACCGATTTCGGCATGCGGGGTGATCAGCGTGATGGTTTCGCTGTCGATCTTGATCCAGGGATTGAAGGCCACCGCACCCTCGGCAAGGTCTTCGTCAAGCGGGTTGGGATGCGGGCGGGCGACCGCATAGGTGCCGAAGACCGCAGCGCCGCCGACAAGCGCGGTGCCGACGAGAAAGGTGCGACGTGTGAATGTTCCCAGACGCGACATGGATCAGGCCCCCATTTTGGCTTGCGCAAGGCGGATCGCAGCGCGGATCCGCACATAGGTCCCGCAGCGGCAGAGATTGCCGGACATGACCGCGTCGATGGTTTCATCCGAGGGGTTGGGATCATCGGCCAGAAGCGCCGCCGCCTGCATGATCTGGCCGGACTGGCAATAGCCGCACTGGGCGACCTGCGTTTCGATCCACGCCTCCTGGACGGGATGCAAGGTCTCAGGCGCGGCCAATCCCTCGATCGTGACGACATCGGCGCCTTCCAGCGTCCCGACAGGCACCTGACAGGCACGGGCGGCAAGACCGTCGATATGCACCGTGCAGGCACCGCATTGCGCGATGCCGCATCCATACTTGGTTCCGGTCAGGCCGACATGATCGCGCAAGACCCACAGAAGCGGCGTATCCGCCTCGGCCTCGATCTGATGGGCGGTGCCGTTGATTGTCATCTGCATTCTCGCGTCCTCCACAGCTATCGACCGCTGCCATATGGATTTACGATCTGCGTATAAATGTCAAGTTCTTTGATCTGGATTTCAGGCAACCGCCATATTAAGGGGGTCGTCATGGAAGTCGATGAAGGTCCGATCCTCGATGCCGTGATTGGCGTCGTCAGCCGCTACGGCATCAAGCGCACCACCATGGATGAGCTGGCGCGCCAAGCGGCTGTTTCGCGACAGACGCTCTATGACCGTTTTGGCGACAAGGACGGGATTTTCGCCGCCGCAATCGCCTATTCGGCAAAGCGCGTGGAAGAGGCGTTGCAGACAGGCTTTGCGCAACAGACCTCGCTTGGCGACAAGATCGACGTCTTCTACTCCGTCGCGGTCCTGCCGTTCTACGAGCTCTTCCGCAGGATGCCGGATGTCGCCGACTTCGAAAAGGGGCTTGGCGCGCACTCGAAGGCGACGAGCAATGCCGCGACGCGCCGCCGGCAAGAGATACTCGCCGCCATGTTTGCAGAGCATGTCTCGCAAGGCGGTCGGACGCCCGAGCAGATCGCCGTCTTTTTCGACAAGTCGTGCAACCGCGCCAAATTGTTCTCCGAGACCATCGAAGACCTTGAAGCCTATCTTTCGCTTCTCAAAGAATCGATTGTCGCGGTGATCGCGCGGGCACCGTGACGCCGAAACAACGTAGGGCATCGGCATGATACTTGGCCACATCGGGGCACGCAAAGGCAGCAAGGGGGTTCCGGGAAAGAACTTCAAGGACCTTTGCGGCAAGCCCGTGCTGGACTGGTCGCTTGATCTGCTGCTGGAGACCCCGCGCATCGACGCGGTGGTCGTCTCGACGGATTGCCAGACGATGTATGCCCATGCGATAGCCAAGGGGGCATTGGATATCGGGCTGCGCCCTGCCGCGCTTGCCACGGATGATGCGCCCAAATGGGGGGTCTGGCAACATGCGCTCGATGCGGCGCAAGCGCAGTTGGGACAGGCGGTCACGACCTTCGTCGATCTTGATTGCACGTCTCCGCTGCGCCTGCCCGAGGATGTGGACGGGGCGCTAGATCTCTTTGCCAGCGAACGGCCCGACATGGTGATGTCCTGCTGCGAAAGCCGCAAGAACCCCTATTTCAACATGGTCGAACCGGACGAGACCGGGGCGCTGCGGGTGTCGAAATCCCTGCCCGGCGGCATCTGGGCGCGGCAGAATGCGCCGACGGTCTATGATCATGTGGGCGTCGTCTACGTGCTTGATCCGGCTTACCTGCGCAAGGCCAGGACCATCTACGAGGGGCGGGTCATACCCTATCTTGTCCCGCCCGAACGCAGCCTTGATATCGACACGCCCTTCGACTGGGTCATGGTCGAGGCGCTGATGAAGCAGCGTCTGGGCTAGCGGCCCCCCGCATCAGCGCATCGAAGGCGGCCAGCGTCTTGTCCAAGGCCCCGGCATGGTCCGCAAAGAAGGCCCGCACATCATCGTCAGGTGCGGCCGGACCGGTGGTCATCGCCGCCGCGATCTTTGCGGGATCATTGGGCAGGATCTGCAAGACGCCAGCGGCCAGCGCCTCTTGTGCGGGGTATGCGATAGTCCAGATATGGGCGCCGACCCAGACCGGTTTCGAAAGGGCCAGTGGTTCAGAGATATTATGCGCGCCCTTGGGCACAAAGCCGCCGCCGACGATCACGCGGTCGGCCATGGCAAGATAGGCATACATCTCGCCCATGCTGTCCCCAAGCAGGACCTGCACATCGTCGGGCAGATCGCCTTTCGGGCCAAGGTCCGGACCCAGCGCGTCCGAGCGGCGCAAGACCGCCAGACCCGCATCCTGCAGGATCGCGGCGACCCTGTCAAAGCGTTCGGGCGCGCGCGGGACATAGACGAAGAGGGTCTCAGGCTGCAGTTCGCGCGTCATGCGGATCGCGGCGGCCAGCAGGTCGTCCTCGCCTTCGATCGCGCTGGCGATTGTGACGACAGGACGGGCGGCGGCATGCAGGCTTTCACGCAGCGCCTGCCCTGCCCTGACCAGATGCGCGGGCACGGGCTGGTCGAACCGCAGCTCGCCGGTGACATGAACCGGTGCGACACCCCTTGCCGAGAACCTTTCCCTTTGCAGGTCCGACTTGACCATCGCCCCCGCCGCAAGCCCCATGGCGCGGCCCAAGGGGCGCGTGATGCGGTTGTCCCGCTGAAAGGTCTTTTCGGGATATTGCGCATTGCCGAAGAAGACCGGCACGCCCAGCCGGTCGGCGGTTTCGATCAGGCGCGGCCAGAACTCCATCTCCATCAGGATGCCGGCCTTGGGCTGCGCGGCCTTCAGGAAGCGGCGGCAGGTCCATGCCATGTCAAGCGGCAGCCATGTGACGATCGCTGCGCCACTTGCGATCCGGTCGGCGAGGATCGTCTCGGCCTCGCGCCTGCCGGCGGGTGTCATGCAGGTGATGTGCAGCCTCTCGCCGCGCGCCAGAAGCGCCATGAGCAGCGGCACCGCCGACCGGAATTCGCCAAGGCTGACCGTATGGACCCAGACGGCACCGGGCAAGGGGGCGGGCACGGTCCCGAACCGTTCCGCAAGGTGTCGGGCATAGAGCGGGTCCTTGCGGCCACGTCGCAAGAAATAGACCAGCACGAGGGGAAGGACGACAGCCCAGAGCAGGCTATAGGCGGCGAAGAACAATCGCATGCTGGGCGGGCGGGGTTTCATCCTTGCTCCATCAGGTCGATCAGCCGCGCCGCGATACCGTCGACGGCCTGTGCGGCGATGGCGGCTTCGGCGCGGGCCTTGTCCGCAAGCCGTCCCAAGCCGGGGTCGGCCAGTGTCGCGCAGACATCCGCCGCGGTGGTCACGCAGCGCGCGGCACCTGCCGCGGCAAGGCGCGCATAGTCCGCCGCAAAATTGGCCGTGCGCGGTCCGTGCAGGATGGCGGTATCGAGCACGGCTGCCTCCCACGGGTTGTGGCCTTCGGTGTCGTCGAAACTGCCGCCGATCAGGGCAACGCGGGCCAGACGATACCAAGTCCCCAGTTCGCCAAAGCTGTCGGCGACCCAGACCTGCGTTCCGATATCCGCAAGCGTGGTGCGCAGGCAGGTGGCAAGCCCCCTGCCCTGCGCAGTGGCGGCGATCTCGGGCCCCCTGCGCGGATCACGCGGCGCGATGATCAGAAGGGGCGCGGGATGCGCCTTGCAGACTGCCGCCTGCGCCGCAAGGGCGATGCTCTCATCTGCGGGATGGCTCGAGGCCAGCAGCCAGATGTCGCGCCCCGCAAGATGCGCGGCGATCGTGTCATGCGCAGCGGAAGGGGCAAGCGGCGCGGCGGCGGGTTTCAGGGACCCCGTGACGGCCACCTTGCGCCCCGCCCGTTGCCCCAGCACCTCGGCACTATGCTGGTCCTGCGCCTCGATCATGTCGGGCAACCTGTAGAGGCCGCGATAGAATGATGTGAATTGCCCACGGCTGGCCGCCGAGCCCTTGGCGAGCCGTGCTGCGACCATGGCCTGTGGGATGCCACGCCTTTGCAGCTGCATGGCAAGGCGCGGCCAGATCTCTTGATCGGTCCAGACCGCAAGGTCGGGCCGCCAATGGTCAAGGAACCGCCCTGCGATCCCCGGCAAATCCAGCGGCAGATACTGGTGCCGGCAGCGATCGGGCAGGTTGCGCTCTATCGCCGTGCCTGCCGAAAAGCTGGATGATGTCACAAGAAAATGCAGGTCGGGCCTGTGCCGTCCGAGGGCCGCGACCAGCCCGCGCAGGGCCAGAACCTCGCCCAGACCGACACCATGCAGCCAGACCAGCGGGCCGTCCGGCCTTTCGGCCTGCCCCTGCGCCAGCTTTTCGGCCCAGCGGTCCGGGTCCTCTTTGCCGCGCGCGCGCCTGCCCAGAAGATGCCGCCTTGCAAAGGGCAAAACGCCGTATTCCGCCAGCAGGGCCAGACGCAGGCCAAGCGTCAGCGGCGCGCGCGGCTTGCGAGTCTCAGACGTCATGGAACCGTTTCTGCATGCCGCGTTGCCAGAACAGCGGATCGCCGACGATCCCGACGAAACGCTGTGCGGCCTGACCGGTGCCAAAGCCTGCGTGGCGCGGATAGCGTTTCCCCCATTCGCCTTGCAGGAAGCCTGCGATCCCTGCGGCATCGGTGGCGGCGACGGCAAAGACAGATGGTGCCAACGACCGGTTCGTCTGCCGTGTCCCGACGTCAAGCGACGGCACCCCCAGAAACGGCGCCTCGCGCACGCCCGCCGAGGAATTGCCGACGATGGCGGCGGCATTCTTCATCAACTCAGAGAAATGCGCAAAGCGCATCGAAGGCAGCACGCGGAACCTGTCGGGCGGCAGCCGGTCGATCCGC
The DNA here is from genome assembly GCF_036770585.1 of Yoonia sp. Taxonomy (GTDB): domain Bacteria; phylum Pseudomonadota; class Alphaproteobacteria; order Rhodobacterales; family Rhodobacteraceae; genus Yoonia. The sequence goes on from NZ_DAIPIW010000044.1 coordinate 20,015, forward strand.
GCGAAAATCGCGTCCGACCCCGGATCGTTGTTCGGCGCGATCACCACAAAGGACCGCCCCGAGGCGTCCAGCGCCGAAAACAGCGCATCGGCCTGCGCGGCCATCGTGTCGGTCTCGGAGGTGACGGGGTGGAAGGTGCAGATGCCATAGTCCTGTGCCGTGATCTCGTAGCGGGCGCGCACCGCATCCAGCGTGACGCCCGAAGGCCCGGCGTGGAAGTCAAGTTCGGGCGAGCCGATGATCTCGATCGCGGCGGGGTCCTCGCCCATCGCCCGCAGGCGGCGGGCCGCATCGTCGGACGAGACGAAGTGACAGGTCGCCAGCTTGGAATTGCAGTGGCGCAGCATCTCGTCGATGGTGCCCGAGACCTCGCCGCCCTCGATATGGGCCGAGCGGATGTAGTTCGTGGCAGCCACCAGCGCGCAGGCGAGCGCCTCGATCCGGTCGCCGTGGATGATGATCAGATCGGGCTTGTGACGGGCGACGAAATCGGAAAAGCCCAGCATCGTGGTGGCAAGGATGCGGTCCTGCGGATCGCCTTCGGACTGGTTTGCGAATTCATGCACACCGACGCCGGGCATGCGCGCCACCTCGAGCTTGGTCAGCCCGTAGCGCTCCATCATGTGCATGCCGGTAACCCAGAAATCGATCCTGTGCCCCGCATCCCGCGCAGCGCCAGCCAGCGGTTCCAGCTTGCCGAAGTCTGCGCGCGTGCCGGTGACGAAGAGGAGGGATTTTTTCATGGGTCATCCCGCCATGCCTCGGTCAACCATGATGCAGGACGGGTAGAGTGCAAAGGCCCTGCTCGGTAACCGCTGACGGCCTCTTCCATCTTTGGACGGCCATGAAAGAAGACTAGACGCGCATCAGGTGGCAAGCGAGGTGCCAGAAAAAGGTTTAGAGGTCGCGTTGGTCGACAATTATACTTGAAACTGGCGCACCATTGATCAGGAAATAAAGCCAAATCGCCATGTTCCTTTGCAGTCCAAGAAACGTAAGACTGTTCGGATCCGTGCGCTTTCATGACTTCGACCCATGGATCACGCGCCATGGTTTCATAGAGATAATGGTGGAGTGTTGGATCAAAACGTACCGCCGAACTGTTTGCCAAGCCGATCCGGCGGGAAGGTCTGCTCCAAACTCGGCGCATCGCAACCTTGTGGGGTGCGTATTCCATAAGGTCATCAAGCCCGCCTGTTACAACGACATCTATATCGAGTGAGAGAAGTGGCCCCCTAAGGTCAGTGACAAGATCGGGTCGGCGAAGGGTTATCTTTTGGATAGGGCATTGACGCGGAGCTTGAGCAAGTGCCTCCATCATGCTTGCATGGAAAGGCTCAGAAATCAGGGGAACAATTTCAACTTCAGGTCTTATCCCTGCTCTATCGTCGGTGACGCAAAGAAAGCGCAAGTCTCCGGAAATATGCCGCCGAACGCCGCGATACAGCCGATTGACGTATTCGGGGCCGAATGCTGTTCCCCATTTAATGCAAATCACATTCTTCTCTGTCACGTCATACCCTTGCGGTTTTGGCTGGCGTTATGACCCAGCATTCCATGCCGCCGAAGCCAGATCGCACGGCGGGCATAGTTGGTGGCCTTGT
>NZ_DAIPIW010000004.1:0-72952 GCF_036770585.1 Yoonia sp.
TGACGGCGGGATCGAAAACGATCTTTGCCTTCGTGATCCGCGACGGTGCCCGCCCCGAGACGACGGGCGGCAAGACCGCAGCCACCGCCGACGACAGCATGCGATCCGTGGTCGAGCTTGTGGGCAGTGCGACGCTTAAGGATATCGTCGCCGAGACCACCAATGTGGTGGAAAAGATGTGTATCGAGACGGCGGTCGAACTGACGATGAACAATCGTGTTGCCGCCGCAGAGATGCTCGGGCTGTCACGCCAGTCGCTCTATGTGAAGCTGCGCAAATTCGATCTGCTCAGCCGCGATAGCGACGAGGGATAGCCCGCCTAACGCGGGCTTCGCTTTGCAAGGATGCGCTGCAAGGTGCGGCGATGCATGGACAGACGCCGCGCCGTTTCCGAGACGTTCCGGTCGCACAGCTCGTAAACCCGTTGGATGTGTTCCCAACGGACGCGATCCGCGCTCATCGGGTTTTCGGGGGGCGGCGGCAGCGTGTCGGTCCGCGAAAGCAGGGCGTTGGTCACATCGGTCGCATCGGCGGGTTTGGCCAGATAGTCGGTCGCCCCGATCTTGACCGCAGCCACAGCCGTGGCAATCGCGCCGTAGCCGGTCAGCACGACGATCCGGCTTTCCGGACGCCGCGCCCGCAGCGTTTCGACCACGTCGAGGCCATTGCCGTCCTCAAGCCGCAGGTCAACCACTGCATAGGCAGGGGGGCGGGCCGTCGCAATCGCCTGTCCGGCAGCAACCGAGCCTGCCGTTTCGACATCGAAGCCGCGTTTTTCCATCGCCTTGGCCAGACGGCGCAGAAACGCTTCGTCATCATCGACCAGCAGCAGGCTCTTGTCGTCGCCCAGATCCAGAGCTTCGGAATTCATGCGTCACCTTGATCTAACCTTTGGCTATGAGATAGGCAGCGGCGCCCTCTCGTCAACTTGAACCAGACGCCCCGATGAACCTGCGGCGCGCAGCCTGATTGATCGGATGGGGATTGACGCTATCCTGTCATCAACAAGTCAGCCTGAACGGTCCATGCAGAACTCGGAATTCGAACTCTTCAATCAGCAACGCAGCGACTGGGTGCGCCTGCGCACGCTTGTGGCGCTGCGGTGGTTCGCTGTGATCGGGCAGTCCGTCGCGCTGATCGTGGCTATAAAAGTCTACGGGCTGCAAATTCCGGTCGGCTACGCGGCATTGGTGATCACCACCTCGGTGGTTGCAAACCTGGTCTCGATCAACGCCTATCCGGAAAACAAGCGGCTCTCGGAAACGCAGGCCACGCTCTGGCTGATCTTCGATCTGGTGCAGCTTAGCGCCTTGCTGTTCCTGACAGGTGGTCTGAACAACCCCTTCGCCATGCTTTTGCTTGCGCCCGTGACAATCGCGGCGACGGTGCTGCATCTGACCAATACGATCTTTCTTTGCCTGACGGCGATTTCGCTGACCACGCTGCTCAGCGTTTTCTACCTGCCGATCATCGGCGCAAGCGGGGCCGTGCTGGAATTGCCGCCGCTCTTTCAGTTCGGGTCCTGGGTCGCCCTGCTGGTCGGGCTTGTCTTTCTTGCGCTCTATGCGCGGCAGGTCACGACCGAGATGCACGCCATGGGCGAGGCGCTTGTCGCCACCCAGCTTGCGCTTGCGCGCGAACAGAAGCTGACCGACCTTGGCGGCGTGGTCGCCGCTGCGGCGCATGAACTGGGAACCCCGCTTGCCACGATCAAGCTGGTCAGCAGCGAGTTGATGGAGGAAGTGGCCGATAACCCCGATCTTCTTGAAGACGCCCGCCTGATCCGCGAACAGGCCGACCGGTGTCGCGTGATCCTGCATTCCATGGGGCGGGCAGGGAAAGACGATCTGATGCTGCGGCAGGCCCCGTTTGAAACCGTCGTGCGCGAAGCGGCCGAGCCACACCTCAATCGCGGAAAGTCGGTGAAATTCTACATCGCCCCCGCCGAGGGCGGCCCGCGCCAGCAACCCACGATCCTGCGCCGCCCCGAGATCATCCACGGGCTGCGCAACCTGATCCAGAACGCCGTCGATTTTGCCCGCTCGGAAGTGACGGTCGAGATGGCATGGACCGAAACGACACTGGACGTCCGCATCGCGGATGACGGGCGCGGCTTTCCCCAATCCGTCCTTGGCCGGATCGGCGACCCTTACGTCCGGCGGCGGCGTCTGTCCGAGGATGGCGCCAAACGCCCCGGCTACGAGGGGATGGGCCTTGGTCTCTTCATTGCCAAGACCCTGCTGGAAAGGTCCGGTGCGCAGCTGCGCTTTGCCAACAGCCGCCGGCATGGCCACGCAAGCTGGACCGGTCAGGCCACCGGCGGTGCCGTGGTCGAGGTCACATGGGAACGGCGGACCTTGGGTCTGAGCAGTGACGAGGCGACAGCCCCCTTGGGCGAAAACCAGCGGTTCGCCGTGCAATAGCCAGGCATCGTCCTGCGGTGAAGGGCGGTTAAGACGGCGTTAACCTTCATTTGCCACGCTGCCCCTGGGACAGCGGAACGGGCAACTCTATGGCATTGGCAATCTCGGATATCTTCATGTTTGGCGGTGCTTTTCTGGCCGGCTTCATGGTTTGCCTGTCCTTGATTCGTGACAGGCTGTCACGGGCGGACACCACGGAACCCCGCGAAACGCCGACGATTTTTCTTTTCAACGGCGAACGCCTGTGCGACATGACCCCGACGGCCCGCGATTATCTGGCCGTGCCAGTCGACTGCATCGCCGATCTGGAAGAAATGCTGACGGCCACCTTTCCGGACCTTTCTTTCGCCGATATCGACCCGCAGGGCATAAGCCGCTCTGACCCGACAGGTCGCTTGCGGCTGACGGCGCGGCAAGACGGCGCCGTCCTGCGGGTCGAGGTCTGGGGTTTGCCGGACATCATCATGGCGCGCCGCGCGCGCGAGCTGACACTGCTTGCGGATATCGCGCGCCACTCGGGCGAACTGGTCTGGCAAATCGCGGACAACGGACGCCTGATCTGGTCCAACAGCACCTATCGCCGGATCGCCTCGGAAATTCCGCACGGCGATGGCGGCCTTTTCCCTGATCTCGATCCGGCCGAACCGCATCAATCCAGACGCCTGCAACCCAAGGCCTGCAGCACCCGTTGGTTCGATGTGACGACCGCACCCAGTGAAGACGGGCTGATTTGCTTTGCCACCGAAACGACCGAGATCGTGCGCGCCGATGACAACAGGCGGGAATATGTGAAAACCCTCGGGCGGACTTTCGGGGATCTGGCCACCGGTCTGGCGATCTTCGACAAGGCGGGGCAACTCAAGATGTTCAACCCCGCTCTCCTTGAGATGAGCAAGCTGCCCTTCGCCTTCCTTAGCGCGATGCCTCGCATCGACACCGTGCTCGACCGGATGCGCGAATTGCAGATGATGCCCGAACCCAAAGACTATGCGACATGGCGCGAACAGTTCACCGCTGTCGAATCGGGGGCCCGCCGCGGCACCTATTGCGAAAACTGGCCGCTGCCGGACGGGCAGACCTTCCGTGTGACAGGCAGACCGCACCCCGACGGTGCCTTTGCCCTGCTCTTTGAAGACATCACGGCCGAGTTGTCACTGACCCGGCGCTTCCGGGCGGAAATCGAAACCGGACAGGCGGTGATGGACAGCCTGCCCGACGCCATTGCCGTCTTTTCACCCGCCGGAACGCTGCTCATGACCAACAGGGGCTATTCCGATCTCTGGGGCATCGAGGACCCCCACCTCAGCCTGCGCGATCTCATCACCGAGGTATCGCTCTGGCGCGAGAACGCGGTCACCTCGTCGGTCTGGTCAAGGTTCCAGACCTTCGCGCGGCAAGGCAGCGACCGCAAGGCGTGGACGGGCGATGTCCATCTCTTGGACGGACGGCCCCTGCGCTGTCACGGAACACCGCTTGACGGGGGCATGACGCTGATGCGCTTCTCCTTTGCACCGCCCACACCGCCGCTGATCCAGAAACTGATGCAGGCCGACCCGGCAATTCGCGCCCGCAGCGGGTGAATGGGACTTGCGGGCGGCCCCTCAGACCATAATGTCGGGGCATGGCCACCCCGATCCTGACACGGCAGATCAGCGACGAAACCGCGATGGCGGCTTTCGCGGCGCGCCTTGCCCCGCAGATCGGCATTGGCGACACCCTTCTGTTGTCGGGCAGCATCGGCGCCGGTAAATCCGCCTTCGCGCGCGGCTTCATCCGCGCCAAGCTGGGCCGGGCCGAGGATGTGCCCTCGCCCACCTTCACGCTTGTGCAGACCTATGACACCGCAGAGGGCGAGATCTGGCACTGCGATCTCTACCGGCTGACACACCCTGACGAGGCGCTTGAACTCGGGCTGGACGCGGCCTTCGAGACCGCCATCTGCCTGATCGAATGGCCCGACCGGCTGGGCGACGCCGCCCCCGAAAACGCGCTGCATCTGGCCTTTTCCGCCGGTCCGGCGTCGCATGAGGTCGTGGTCTCTGGCAATCCCGACTGGCAGGCACGCGCAAAGGTCTGGAATGTCTGACCGCGCCGCAGACATCGCGGCAGTCCTGCAAGACACGCCGTGGCAAGACTGGCGCGCCCACGCCATCACCGGGGATGCCTCGGCGCGGCGATACCTGCGGCTGACGTCGGACGGGGCCTCTGTCATCGTGATGGACGCGCCGGCAGATATCTGCACGGATACGGGCCGCTTTGTCGACATCGCGCAACTGTTGACGCAGGTCGGCCTTGCCGCACCTGATGTCCTGAAAACAGACCTTTCACGCGGCGTCCTGATCCTCTCTGATCTTGGGCCAACCGACTTCGCCGCCCACCTGCGGGACCACCCCGAAGACGAAGCCGTCCTTTACACGGCCGCGACCGATCTGCTGGTCGCCATCCGCGGCATCGCGCCACCCAGCCATCTTGCCCGCCTCACACCCAAGGTCGGGGCCGAGATGATCGGGGTTCTGGCGCCCGCCTATGTGGACGCTGACATCACCGAACTGCAATCTGCCCTTCATGGCGCGCTGGACCGTTACGCCCCGATCCCCGACACGCTGGCCCTGCGCGACTTCCACGCCGAAAACCTGATCTGGCGGCCGGATCGGACAGGCCACGCCCGTGTCGGCCTGCTCGACTTTCAGGATGCCTTTGTGGCCCCCGCCGGTTACGACCTCGCCTCGCTGCTGCGGGATGCGCGCCGGGATGTCTCGGCCCAGACCTCCGAGGCGATGATCCATCGTTTCGTTTCGGCTTTCGACGCGGGCGAGGCCGGGCTTCGCCTGCAAATCGCGACCCTCGGCGTGCAACGCAACCTGCGCATCCTTGGCATTTTCGCGCGGCTCGCGCAGGCGGGCAAACCGCGCTACCTTCGGTTCATGGACCGTGTCTGGACCCATATCCAGACCGACCTTGCGACACCCGCGCTGGCTGATCTGCGCGCCGCAGTCACAGTGACCCTGCCGCCCCCCACGCCCGACCATTTGCAAAGGCTGCGACCATGACCCGCCCGATCCTTCTTTTTGCGGCAGGCAAGGGCACCCGCATGGCCCCGCTGACCGATACCCTTCCCAAACCGCTGATCACCGTCGCGGGCAAACCGCTGGTGGATCATGCCTATGACCTCGCCACCGATGCCGGATGCCGCCCCATCGTGATCAATACCCATTACCTGGGGCATATGATCCGCGATCATGTCGCGGGGCGCGACGTGCTGATCTCGGACGAGGCCGACCTCTTGCGCGAAACCGGCGGCGGCCTGCGCCACGCCCTGCCGCTGCTGAAAGCCGACCCCGTCGTCACCATGAACACCGACGCCGTCTGGCGGGGGCCCAATCCGGTGCAGCATCTTCTGGGGGCATGGCGGGACGGGATGGAGTGTCTCTTGCTTGTGGTCGAAAAGCGGAACGTCGCGGGCCACCACGGCAAAGGCGACTTCGACCGCGCAGCGGACGGCAGGCTGCAACGCGGCCGCGACCTTGTCTACACTGGCCTTCAGATCATCCGCACCGATAGACTGGCCGCAATAGGGGATGAGGTCTTCTCGATGAATGTGGTCTGGGACGCGATGATCCGCGATGGCGGGCTTTATGGCGCGATCCATGACGGGCGGTGGTGCGATGTGGGCCAGCCCGAAAGCATCCCTCTGGCCGAGGCGATGTGCCATGTTTGACCCCGCCAGCAGCCCGCGCATTTTCGCCACCGCCCCCGGCACGGACTTTGCCGAAACCCTTGTGCGCGGGCTTGCGGCCCGCGGCACCGATTATTCCCCCGCCGACTGGGCGCGGATCGAGATCTACGTGAACACCGCCCGCATGCAGCGCCGCCTGCGCGAGGTTTTCGACGCAGGCCCGCCGCGCCTTCTGCCACGCATCCGGCTTGTCACCGATCTGGCTGATGATCCGGTGTCGCTTGCCGTGCCGCCCGCCGTCCCGCCCCTGCGGCGGCGGCTGGAACTGGCGCAATTCGTGGCCAAGCTGCTGGACGCACAGCCCGATCTTGCCCCGCGCGCCGCACTCTATGATCTGTCCGACAGTCTGGCGCGGTTGATGGACGAAATGCAGGGCGAAGGTGTTTCGCCCGACGCCATCGCGAAACTCGACGTGACAGACCAGTCCGGCCACTGGGCGCGCGCGCTGGAATTCCTTGGCATCATCACGCCCTTCTTCAACCGTGCCGACCAGCCCCCCGACAAGGACGCGCGGCAGCGCATGGTGGTCACGGCCCTGGCCGAGCGTTGGGCGACAACGCCCCCCGCCCATCCTGTGATCGTCGCAGGCTCGACCGGATCGCGCGGCACAACCGCGCTTTTCATGCAAGCCGTCGCCAGACTGCCGCAAGGCGCGCTGATCCTGCCCGGTTTCGACTTTGACCTGCCCGCGCCGGTCTGGGCCGACATGAAAGACGACCTCGTGTTCGAGGATCACCCGCAATACCGGTTTCGCCGCCTGATGGACCTGATCGGCTTTGGCAAAGACGACGTTACCCCCTGGACCGATGCCGCCCCCGCCAATCCCGCCCGCAACAGGCTGGTTTCGCTTTCACTGCGCCCCGCGCCCGTCACTGACCAATGGCTTGACGAAGGCCCCCACCTTGGCGACCTCGTCACCGCAACCGCCGATCTGACACTGGTCGAAGCCGCCTCGCCCCGGGCCGAGGCCGAGACCATCGCCCTGCGTCTGCGGCAGGCGGTCGAGGACGGCCAGACCGCCGCCCTGATCACCCCCGACCGGATGCTGACACGGCAGGTCACGGCGGCCCTTGACCGTTGGAACATCACGCCCGACGACAGCGCAGGGATGCCGCTGGCGCTTTCGCCTCCGGGGCGGTTCCTGCGGCATGTGGCCGACCTTTTCGGCAAGCCCCTGACGGGCGAGGCGCTGCTGACCCTGCTCAAACACCCGCTATGCCATTCCGGCGAAGGCGCGCGTGGCGACCATCTGCGCCACACCCGCGATCTGGAATTGTCGCTGCGCCGTTACGGCCCACCGTTTCCCGATGCCGCCGACCTTGCAAAATGGGCCGGTGACACACCCGACCGGCAGGCCTGGGTTGCATGGCTGGCCCCGCTGGTCACCGATCTTGAAACTCTGGCCGAGGGGCATCTGTCCACCTTCCTCGACCGCCACCTGACCATCGCCACGGCCCTTGCCGCCGGACCGGTTGCCGAAGGCAGCGGCGGTCTGTGGCTTATGCCCGCAGGGCGCGAGGCGCGGCGGATCTGCGACAGCCTGATCGCCGCCGCCGAGGCAGGCGGCACGATGACCGCCCGCGACTATGCGTCCCTTTTTGGCGGTGTCATCGGCGAAGGCACGGTCCGCGACCGCGACAAGGGGCACCCGCAGGTCCTGATCTGGGGCACGCTCGAGGCGCGGGTGCAGGGCGCTGACCTGACCATCCTTGGCGGCATGAACGATGGTATCTGGCCCGAGGCCCCGCCGCCTGATCCCTGGCTGAACCGGACGCTGCGGGCGCAGGCGGGGCTGTTGCTGCCCGAACGCAAGATCGGGCTGTCGGCGCATGACTACCAGCAGGCCATGGGCGGCAAAGAGGTCTGGATCACCCGCGCAAAACGCTCGGCCGATGCGGAAACCGTGGCGTCCCGTTGGGTGAACCGGTTGACGAACCTGCTGGACGGTTTGCCGGATAAGGGGGGGGAGGCCGCGCTGAAAGCGATGCAGGCGCGCGGCAATGACTGGATCGCAAAGGCGGCAAAGCTTGCCGCACCCGCCGATACCGTCGCGCCCGCCAAGCGCCCCTCGCCGCAGCCACCCACCGATGCCCGCCCGCGCGAGCTGTCAGTCACACAGATCCGCACCCTGATCCGCGACCCTTACGCGATCTACGCCCGCAAGGTCCTGCGGCTCGATCCGCTCGACCCGCTAAGCCCCAACGCCGAGGCGCGGCTGAAGGGCACGATCATTCACACGATCCTCGAACGGTTCATCGCAGGCCGCTTCCCCACCGACGACCGCGCGACCCTGATCGCCTTCGCGGAAGAGGAATTCACCAAGCATTGCCCATGGCCCACCATCCGCGCGCAATGGATGGGGCGGTTCGTGCAGATCGCCGATCTCTTTCTGGAGGGCGAGACGATCCGGCAATCCAATGCCACCCCGACCATCTTCGAAGAAAAGGGCAATGCGGTGGTCGGTGCCTCGGGCATCAATCTTGTCTGCAAAGCCGACCGGATCGACCTGACCGAGGCCGGGACGGCCTTGATCTATGACTACAAGACCGGCGACGTGCCAACCGCCGCCAGACAGGCCAAATTCGAAAAGCAGCTGCTGGTGACGGCCGCGATGGTCGAACGCGGTGCCTTTGAAAGGCTTGGCGCCAGACAGGTCGAACAGGCCGCTTTTATCGGCGTGAAAAAAGAGATGAAGATAACGCCCGCCCCGCTTGCCGACCACCCGCCCGATCAGGTCTGGGCCGAACTGGAAAGACTGTTCCTGCGTTGGCAGGCACGGGACCGGGGCTATACCGCACGGCTGGCGATGTTCTCGAAAGGCGACATCAGCGACTATGACCACCTGTCGCGCTACGGCGAATGGGACACCAGCCATGATGCAGCGCCCGAGGTGCTGGAATGATCCGCGACGCAGCCACCCAGCACCAGATCGATGCCGCCAACCCGCGACAGTCCACATGGCTGTCGGCCAACGCGGGCTCGGGCAAGACCCGCGTGCTGACCGACCGCGTGGCGCGTCTGCTGCTGGAAGATGTCTCGCCCCAGAACATCCTCTGCCTGACTTATACCAAGGCCGCCGCGACCGAGATGCAGAACCGCCTGTTCAAACGCCTCGGCGCTTGGGCGATGATGCCGGATGCCAAATTGCGCGCCGCCCTTGCCGATCTGGGTGTCGCGCGTGCGATCGACGCGGACCAGTTGCGGCAGGCCCGCACGCTTTTTGCCCGCGCAATCGAGACCCCCGGCGGCCTGAAAATCCAGACCATCCATTCGTTCTGTGCAGGCCTGCTGCGCCGCTTCCCGCTGGAGGCGCAGGTCAGCCCGCAATTCCGCGAGATGGAGGACCGCGAGGCGGAACTCTTGCGCGCCGATGTGGTGGACGGGATGCTGCTGGGGACGGATGCGCAGGTGGTCGAAGGGGTGCTGGCGCATTTCACCGGAAACGATCTGGCCCAGCTGACGAAAGAGATCGCGCAGCACAGGCAAGCTTTTCAGGGCGCTTGGGATAAAGCGGCAATTCACACCGTCCTCGGGCTTGCCAAGGATGCGACCCGTGCGGATGCGCTCGCATTGGCTTTTGCAGGGGATGAGGCCTCAATCGCGGACAGCGTGGCCGAGGTTTTCAAATCCGAAAGCAAGACCTATCGGGACTTTGCCACAAAGCTTGGAAAACTCCACTTTGCCGATCCGGGCTGGAATGATCTGGAGACGCTCTTCTCGCTGTTCCTCTATGCCAAGGACGGCACGTCGAAGTCGGTTAATTTTCCCCAAAGCAACCATTCGAATGCTGTCGCAGCGATGGCCCCCATCGCAGCCGAGGTTCACGATTGGATGGACCGTGTGGCCGCCGCAAGACAGCACCTTTTGACCATCGACGCAGCCGACCGCACCGCCGCGCTCTATGCTTTCGCCATCCGTTTCATCCCCGCCTACGAGGCGCGCAAGCTGGCGATGGGGGCGCTCGACTTCGACGATCTGATCCGCAAGGCAAAGGACCTGCTGACGAACCCCGATCTGGCGCAATGGGTGCTGTTCCGGCTGGACGGCGGCATCGACCATGTGCTGGTGGACGAAGCGCAGGACACCAGCCCGACCCAATGGGCCGTGATCGAACGGCTGACGCAGGAATTCGCGGCGGGCGAAGGGGCCAACGCCCAGCGCGAACGGACGGTCTTTGTCGTCGGCGACAAGAAACAGTCGATCTATTCCTTTCAGGGTGCGGACCCCGATGAATTCGACAGGATGTCCGCCCATTTCACCAAGGCGCAAGAGGCGGTCGGACAAACGCTCGAACCGCTGACGCTGGCGCATTCCTTCCGATCCGCGCAGCCGATCCTTGACGTCGTGGACACCTGTTTCACCGGTGACCGCGCCGCTGGCATGGACGACAGCGTCAGCCACATCGCCTTCAAGGCTGACATGCCGGGGCGCGTGGACCTCTGGCCGGTGATCGAGCAAAGCAAGGATGAGGACGACCGCCTCTGGTATGATCCCGTCGACCAGCCCAGCGCCAGAAATCACGACGTCATCCTCGCCCGGCAGATCGCCGACCAGATCAAATGGATGATCGAAAACGAAACCATCCCTGTCGAGAAAGAGCAGACCGGCACCTACGAACGACGCCCGATCACCGAGGGCGATATCCTGATCCTCGTCCGGAGCCGGTCAGACCTTTTTGCCGAGATCATCCGTGCCTGCAAGGCGGCTGACCTCAAGATCGCCGGGGCCGACCGCCTGCGCGTCGGCGCGGAACTCGCGGTCAAGGACCTTGCCGCGCTCTTGAATTTTCTCGCCTTGCCCGAGGACGACCTGTCGCTTGCCGCCGCCCTGCGGTCACCGCTGTTCGGTTGGCGCGAACAGGACCTATACAGCCTCGCCCATCACAGGCCGGACAAGGCTTACCTCTGGAGCGCGCTGCGCGACTCCGGTCATGCCGAAACACTTGCCATCATCCATGATCTGCGCGAACGGGCGGACTTCCTGCGCCCCTATGACCTGCTGGAACGTATCCTGATCCGTCATGGCGGGCGGCAGAAGCTGCTGGCGCGGCTTGGCCCCGAGGCGGAAGACGGCATCGACGCGCTGTTGTCTCAGGCGCTGGCCTATGAACAATCCAGCGTGCCCAGCCTGACCGGCTTTCTGACGTGGATGCAGACCGACGATGTCGAAGTCAAACGCCAGATGGAAAGCAAGGGCGACCGTATCCGCGTGATGACGGTGCACGGCGCCAAGGGGCTGGAGGCCCCGATCGTGATCCTGCCCGACACGGTCAAGCGCAAGCGCGAGGTCAATGACGAGATCCTGCCAGCGGGCGACCATATCATCTGGAAACCCCGCGCCGACGACTCGCCAGAGGCGGTGAAAACCCTGAAGGACGACATCCTGGCCAAGCAGGATCGCGAAAGGATGCGTCTGCTTTACGTCGCCATGACCCGCGCCGAGAAATGGCTGATCGTCGCCGCAGCGGGCGATGTCGGTGATGGTGACGACAGTTGGTACAACATCGTCTCGGACGGGATGGCGCAGCGCGGTGCCACTGACGCCACATCGGGTGCGCTTTCCATCAAGCGGGTCGCGTCGGGCGATTGGGACGGCCTGCCGCTGGGCAAGGTGACGCAGACGACCAGACCCGAGGTAACGCTGCCCAGATTTTCCGATCTGCCGCAACCTGGGCGCGCCAGCACGATCTCGCCCTCTGATCTCGACGGTGCCAAGGTCCTGCCGGGCGAAAGCGGCGAGGGCGATACCGAAGCCGCCAAGGCGCGCGGCACGCTGATCCACCGCCTGCTGGAACACCTGCCGCTGGCCCCGCCCGATGCGCGCCAGACCCTTGGCCTGCAAATCGCAGGGCAGGGCGATGCCGGAACGGTCGGGGCTGTGATCCGCCTTCTCGATGATCCGGCGCTTGCCCATATCTGGGCCGCGGACGCGCTGACCGAGGTGGACATCACCGCCGAGATCGCAGGACTGGGCCGCATCCACGGCGCCATCGACCGGCTGATCATCACGGACCAGCAGATCACCGCCATCGACTACAAATCGAACCGCCTTGTGCCCGACAGGCCCGAAGCCACGCCCGACGGGCTTTTGCGGCAAATGGCGGTCTACCATGCCGCCCTTGCGCAAATCTTCCCCGAAACGCCCGTTTCGGTGGCAATCCTCTGGACCGAAACCGCAACCCTGATGCCGATACCCGACGACTTGCTTCACGAAGCCATGATGCGTCTTGCAACGTCTTGACCATCCGCGCGCGCATACCTAGTTTTCGCGCTCAACCTTTCCCGCCAAGGAGTATCCCCGATGGCAACCGTAGCCGTAACCGACGCCACCTTTGACGCCGAAGTGCGCCAGTCCGACATCCCCGTTGTCGTCGACTTCTGGGCCGAGTGGTGTGGCCCCTGCAAACAGATCGGCCCCGCTCTGGAAGAGCTGTCGAACGAGATGGCCGGCAAGGTCAAGATCGTCAAAGTGAACGTGGACGAAAACCCCAACTCTCCCGCCCAGATGGGCGTGCGCGGGATCCCTGCGCTGTTCGTCTTCAAGGACGGTCAGGTCGTCTCGAACAAGGCGGGTGCTGCACCCAAGGCCGCCATTCAGGGCTGGATCGAAGATTCGATCTGATCGCGACCGTTTCCGACCTTCAAGGGCGCCCCTCGTGGCGCCCTTTTTCGTTCACACGGGCCAGCCGTGACCGCGCAGCACGTTGCGGATCTTGTTCTTCGCCTCGGGCCGGCCTGCGTTGATCGCCTGCATCTGGAGAAACCAGAACATATACGACGCATAGTCGGGCTCATGGAAAGGCGCGCGCGCAATCGCCTGTGCCGCGCCCATGTCGCCCACGTTCAGCGCGATGTGGTGAAAATCGGATTTGCCGAACAGGACCAGCGGCTTGCCGAAGAACAAGCCCATGAAACCGACGCTGGAATTCTGCGTCACCACGTAATCGCAGTTCTGCAAGTAACGCTCGACCCCCGCCGCCTGCACGAAAAGCCGCGCGTGCTTGTCGGCAAGGGCCTGCAAGGCGGCACCCTCGGCCGGGGTATAGGTCTCGTTGGGATGCAGCGTCACGACGACCTGTCGCTTGGGATCATGGTCCAGAAGGGCTTCCACCATGTCCAGCGGGCTTGCGTGCTGGAATGACCGCTTTTCCAGCAGCCGACCCTGCAATGGCACAAAAACGAACCCGTCACGCCGCGCCGTGCGCGGGGCTTCGTCGAACAGGCGGTTGCGCCAGAAACGGTAGAAGTTCGACGCCTTGCGCGGATCGACGGCATGGGGATCGAAAGCCGACTTGGCGACCGGCCAGTCCCACCGCTCGGCCGCTTTCTCGATATGCCAGAAGGGGTAAAGGTATGTCTTGCGGAACACCAATCCGCGCCCGTTGACCGGCGGCTGCATCAGGAAAAGACTGTGCCCCGGCCGCGCCATCGCCCGCAGCCGTGCAGCCTGATCGTCGCTGTCGAAGGCCACGGTCAGCCCTGCCGCCTCCAGCACCTCGGAGACTTTGGCGATGAAATTCTGGTTCCCGTTTTCGGCCTGTCGCCGCAACTGGGGATGCAGGTAGAATGTGACGGTCTCGCGCGCGCTCATGCGCCATAGCTAGCCTTCGCGGGGGGCCTGAACAAGCGGTGCGGGGTTGTTTGCGGCGGCACCTCCCGCCATATACGCAAATGACACCGTGAGAGGAGCCGCCAATGGCAAAAGAGGATTTCCCCGGCTGGCACGGCACGACGATCATCGGCGTGCGCAAGGGCGGCAAGGTCGTGATCGCAGGCGACGGGCAGGTCAGCCTTGGGCAGACCGTGATCAAGGGCACCGCGCGCAAGGTGCGCAGGCTGTCACCCGGCGGTCAGGATGTGATCTGCGGTTTCGCGGGATCGACGGCGGATGCCTTTACCCTGCTGGAGCGGCTGGAAAAGAAGCTCGAAGCCACCCCCGGCCAACTGGCCCGCGCAAGCGTCGAACTGGCCAAGGACTGGCGCACCGACAAATACCTGCAAAAGCTGGAAGCCATGCTGATCGTCAGCGACGGCAAGGACCTGTTCGTCATCACCGGCGCGGGCGATGTGCTGGAACCCGAGCATGATATCGCGGCGATCGGATCGGGCGGCAATTACGCGCTGGCCGCAGGTCGCGCGATGATGGACACCGACAAGGATGCCGAGACCATCGCCCGCGCGGCCATGGCGATTGCCGCCGATATCTGCGTCTATACCAACGGCAACCTGACAGTGGAGAGCATCGGATGATGATCGAACGCGACGACATCCGCGCCGCTGTCGCCAGCGGCCTTCTGAACGAAAGGCAGGCCTCTGGTCTGATCGCGCTGTCCGACAGCCGCCGTGGCGCGCGCGAGAACCTCGATAACGGCGACGAGCCCTTCGAGCTTTTCAAAGGCTTCAACGAGGTTTTCATCGTCATCGGCCTTCTGATCCTGTCCACCGGCTGGTGGAGCGTGCTTGCCGTGATGCTGGCCGATCAGGTTGCGGGCTGGCAGCGCTCGACCGTGATCTACGGCGTGGTCGGCGCGATCATCTTGTGGATGCTGTCCGAGTATTTCATACGCAAGCGCCGCATGGTCGGTCCCGCCATCGCCCTGTCGATCATGTTCGCCAGCAACGCCGGCAGCGTCTTTGTTGTCGGGATGTCGGAACCCTTCATGATCGCGCAGAACGACTTTTCCAGCGTGCCCTTGCCGCTGTTTCTGGCCACGCTGACGCTGCTGGTCTACTGGTGGCGCTTTCGCGTGCCCTTCGCGATGGCGATGATCGCTTTGGGTCTGTTTGCCGTGGCCATCGTCCTTGCCGCCAGCCGCGGTGGGAAGATCGAAAGCATCTCGGACTTCTTCCTGCTATCCGCGGGCGGGCCATTCGCCGTGATCACGCTGGCGCTTGGGCTGATCGTCTTCGCCGTCGCCATGACCTTCGACATGAGCGACCCGCACCGTGTGACCCGCCGGTCCGCCAACGGCTTCTGGCTGCATGTGGTCGCCGCACCTGCGCTGGTGAATACCGTCGCCCTGTCGCTGCTGGATCAGGATACGGCCATGTCGAACCTCGTTCTTATCGCGATACTGGCGGGTTTCGCCATCGTCGCCATCGTCATCGACCGCCGGTCGTTCCTGATTGCCGCCATCGGCTATTTCGTGGCCCTGGCCGCAACCGTCTTCAACGGCGAGGGCGCCGCCTTCACCGTTCTGGCGCTGGGCGTCACGCTGCTGTTGCTGGGCGCTTTCTGGGAACGCATCCGCGCCCGCCTGCTGCGGCTGATGCCGCGCTTCGTGCCGCTGCACCGGCTTCCCCCATCCCATTCGTAAGGACTGATCATGACAGACCTGACCCCCCGCGAAATCGTCTCGGAGCTCGACCGGTTCATCATCGGTCAGAAGGACGCCAAACGCGCCGTGGCGGTAGCCCTGCGCAACCGCTGGCGGCGCAAGCAATTGGGCGATGACCTGCGGGACGAGGTCTACCCCAAGAACATCCTGATGATCGGACCCACCGGCGTCGGCAAGACCGAGATCAGCCGCCGTCTGGCGAAACTCGCCCGTGCGCCCTTCATCAAGGTCGAGGCGACCAAGTTCACCGAAGTCGGCTATGTCGGGCGCGACGTGGAACAGATCATCCGCGATCTGGTGGATACCGCGATCATCGACACCCGCGAACACATGCGCGAAGACGTCAAGGCCAAGGCCCATCACGCCGCCGAAGAGCGTGTCATCACCGCCGTCGCAGGCACCGACGCGCGCGACACAACGCGCGAGATGTTCCGCAAAAAGCTGAAGTCCGGCGAACTCGACACCACCGTGATCGAACTGGAACTGACCGATACCAGCAACCCCTTGGGCGGTTTCGAGATCCCCGGCCAGCCCGGCGGCATGGGCGGCATGATGAACCTCGGCGATCTGTTCGGCAAAGCCATGGGCGGGCGGAAGGTCAAGAAGCGCATGACAGTCGCCGAAAGCTATGAAGCGCTGATCGCGGACGAGGCGGACAAGCTGCTCGACGATGAAACCGTCACCAAGGCGGCGATGGAAGCGGTCGAACAGAACGGCATCGTGTTTCTGGACGAGATCGACAAGGTCTGCGCCAATGCCGACAGGCGCGGCGCGGATGTGTCACGCGAAGGGGTGCAGCGTGACCTGCTGCCCCTGATCGAAGGCACCACCGTCAGCACCAAACACGGGGCCATCAAGACCGATCATATCCTCTTCATCGCCTCGGGCGCCTTTCATGTGGCGAAACCCTCGGACCTTTTGCCGGAACTGCAGGGCCGCCTGCCGATCCGTGTGGAACTTCGCGCGCTGACCGAAGATGACTTCGTCCGCATCCTGACCGAAACCGACAATGCGCTGACCCTGCAATACGCGGCCCTGATGAAAACCGAAGACGTGGCCGTCACCTTTACCGACGACGGCATCAAGGCGCTGGCCAAGATCGCCGCCGAGGTGAACGAAAGCATCGAAAACATCGGCGCGCGCCGGCTCTACACAGTGATCGAGCGTGTGTTCGAGGACCTTTCCTTCAACGCCCCCGACCGCGCGGGCGAAGAAATCGCCGTGGATGCGGATTTCGTCGAAAGGCATCTGGGCGAACTCTCGCGATCGCGGGACATCAGCCGCTATGTGCTCTAGCGTGATGTGAACCGATGAACGCCTTCACGCGCTCTGGCCGGCGGATGATAAGACTGTTCCGCAATCCCAAAGTGGACCAGTTGCTGAAGATCTATCATCGGGCGGGCGGGGCAATGAGGCAGGCCGCCTTCGATAATCTCGGCCTTCACCACACACACTGGCGGATTGTCGATCCGGAAAACCTGACCACTTACACCTCGCTTGATCTTCAGACGCCCTGGCAGCTTGAACTTGCGGCTAAGGCCCCACCTGCGCTGCTCAAGAAGCGGTCTCTGCATCTTCTGGATGCGACTTGGCACTTCCACAGCATCGACCTGAGCACTTACAAGGCACTTTTCGAACGCGTCGCGCGGACCACGCCTTTGGCCAAATTCGTCATCATCGCCCGGACTCCTTTTTGCGCTTACAGGCTTGGGCAGGCGGGGATTGGCGCCATCCAGGCAAACAGTTCCGCATTCGAGGACGATCGCGCCTGGTCAATCGAAGAACCGCCCTCTGGTGGGGCCCCACGGTACGAGGCGATCTACAACGCACGCCTTTTGGACTGGAAGAACCATCACCTGACGAAGGCATTGAAGAACCAGCTCTTTGTCTATGAACACCCCGGACAAGACAGCGATCTGGTTCACGGTTTTCGCAAGGACTTTCCAAACGCCTGTTTTGCCAATCACGACCTCAACGATGGCATCTACAGGTATTTCGACGAAAAAGACCTGAGCAGGCTTCTCGCCGACGCTCATGTCTCGCTCGCCCTCTCTTTTAAGGAAGGCTTCATGCGGGCGTCCCTGCAATCTTTGCTGGCCGGCAAACCCGTGGTCACTGTCGAGAACATTGGCGGAAGAAGCCGATTCTACCATGATGACACCGCGCTATTCGTCGCGCCGACCCCAGAAGCGGTGAAGGCCGGTGTCCATGTCCTGAAAGAGCGGCGTCTGTCTCCTGAATTTGTCCGTCGCGAGGCGATGAAGTTGCTCCAGATCGAGCGCCGCGATGTCATGGAATCGATCAATGGCATCAGGGGTGATGTCTTTGGGCCGACAGCCCGAACCCTCGATTTCGAAGCGTTTCGTGGCATCAAGTTCAGGCGTGCACCGGTGCTTGATTTCTGGCAGGCGCTGGAACAGGCCGTGGGCTGAGACGCGCGCAGGTCATCTGCGTTTTGCCCCTTTCCCATGCCCGCGCATCGGCGCATGTATGCGGCATGAATCAATCCTCTGGATACATCCGTTTCATCCGCGAGAATCTGCCCTTTCTCGGGACGGGGTTTCTGTTGTCGTTTCTTTCCAGTTTCGGGCAAACCTTTTTCATCTCGATCTTCGGCGGCGAGATCCGTGAGGCTTATGGTCTCAGCAACGGAGACTGGGGCCTGCTTTATATGGTGGGCACGGGGGCTTCGGCGCTGGTCATGATCTTTGCGGGCGGGCTGGCCGACCACTTTCGCGTGCGGACCTTGGGAATTCTGGTGGTCTGGCTTCTGGCGTCGGCCTGCCTTTTCATGGCCTTCAACAGCATCGCGGCCCTGCTGCCATTGGTGATCTTCTGCCTGCGGTTCACCGGACAGGGCATGACCACCCATGTGGCGACCGTTGCCATGGCGCGCTGGTTCGTCGCCTCGCGGGGGCGCGCGCTTGCCGTTGCGGCCTTCGGTTTCATGCTGGGCGAGGCGACGCTGCCGCTTTCGATGGTCTGGCTGAAAACGATGGTCGACTGGCGGACGATCTGGATCGGCTGCGCGGTCTTCGCGGTTCTGACAAGCGGCCTTCTCTACCATTTGCTGAAGCTTGAACGCACGCCGCAGGCGATGGCGGCCACAACCCATTCCGCCGGCATGAACGGACGGCACTGGACCCGGGCCGAGGCGCTGCGGCATCCGCTTTTCTGGGCGATGGCACCGGCGGTGATGTCGCTTTCCGGTTTCGGCACCGCCTTCTGGTTCCATCAGGTGCATTTCGCCGAAATCAAGGGCTGGTCGCATCTGGCGCTGGTGTCGGTCTTCCCGCTTGGCACGATCACTCTGGCGGGCTCGACCATCCTTTATGGTTGGGCCATCGACCGTTTCGGCGCTACGCGCCTCTTGCCCATCTACCTGATCCCGCTGGTGATTGCCTTCGTGCTGCACTGGTATGCCCCGTCGCTTGGCTGGACCGCCTTCGCGATTGTGCTGATGGGGCTGGCAGGCGGTGGGCAGGCGACCTTGCTGAACGCCTGCTGGGCCGAGTTCTACGGCACCCGCCATATCGGCGCGATCAAGGCGGCGGCTGCGGCGCTGATGGTCCTTGGGTCCGCCATCGGCCCCGGGCTGAGCGGCTGGCTGATCGACGCCGGGCTCGGCTTCGAGGTGCAGCAACTGGGCTATGCCGCCGCCTTTGCCTTTGCAGCGCTGATCCTGATTGTTCCCACGCGCCGCGCGCAAGCGGCCTTAACGGCTGCGGCGTAGGTAGACGTAATAGGCCCCGTGCCCGCCATGCCGGATATGGGCGGGGGTCACCTGCAAGACCGCCTGCGCCAAGGGGGGCAGTGCCAGCCACTGCGGCACCTGATGCCGCAAGACACCCTGCCGCACGGGGATCGGTCCGCCATCGTCGCGGTCCTTGCCCTTGCCGGTGATCACCAGCACCAACCGCCGCCCCACCGCTTGCGAGCCGAGGATAAACGCCGTCAGTTCCGGATGCGCCTCGGCGATGGTCATGCCATGCAGGTCGATCCGCGCCTCGGGCTTCAGTTTGCCACGGGTCATGCGACGGTGGGCGCGGCTGTCCATGTTTACCTGCGCCGATGACATGCGTTCGGCGATCGGTCCCAAAAGATCATGGGCCGGGGTCATCTTGGCCTTCTGGCCGATCCGGAAATCAGGCAAGGGCGCGCTGCGGTCATCCGGTTTGGGCTGCATCGGCGCCTTCGGGGGCGGCTCGGTCGCCGGTGCGGGCAAGGGCCTGTCGCCCCGCCGCTCTGTGCGCGCCGCGACCTTGTCCCAAAGGGCGCGCTCTTCCGGCGAAAGATGGCGGGGCCTACGCATCGGCCGCACCCTTGCACAGCCTGTCCGCCAACACATGCGGCAAGAGCGTCACCATGCGCCCGCCATCCTTGACCGCCCCCGCCGCCTGACCCGCCTTTGCCCCGGTGCCAAAGAAGATATCCGCCCGCTGCGCCCCCTTGATGGCCGAGCCGGTATCCTGCGCCACCATCAACCGACAGAGCCGGACCGCGCCCGCTTTTTCGATCCAGACCGGCGCGCCCAGCGGTTGGACATCGGGATCGACCGCCAGCGTCCGGCCTGCGGTCACCGATTGGCCCAGCGCACCCAGCGGTCCATCTGTCGCGGGCACCGCGTCGATCGGGCGGAAGAAGACAAAGCTTGCGTTTTCGCACAGGATCGCGGGCCCATGAGACCTGACATACGCGCGGATCGCCTCGGGGCTGACCGCATCCGCCGCAACGGCACCCCGTTCCACCAGCACCGCGCCGACCGAGGTATAGGGATGCCCGTTCTTTGCCGCGAACCCCAGCCGAAGCATCCCGCCATCGGGGAAGCGCACACGTCCCGACCCCTGCACCTGCAGGAAGAACACATCGACCGGATCGGCGAACCACGCCAGTTCCAGCCCGCGCCCTTGCAGCGCGCCGCCTTCGATCTCGGCCCGGGTCAGATAGGGGGTGCCCGGGTCCAGATCGGGGGGCACGGCATAGGCCGGATAGCGGAAATGCGCGTCCTTGACGGGCGCGCCTGCAAGTTCTGGTTCATAATATCCGGTGAAGAGCGTAGCCCTGTCATCCACGATCAGGACAGGGGTGAAATTCGCCTCGAAATAGAGGCGCGCATCCACGCCCGCCCGTGGCAGCTCTGGCCAGTCGGGGCCAAGCGCCCCGCGCGTTATGCCAAAAACATCAAGGGCGGCCTGATGATCGTCATCAGCCCACCCCGTCAGGTCCGCGAAGGATCGTTTATGATAGCGCAATCCGGCCACCCTTTGGCCGCCGGAATTATTCGCCGGTGGCGACCAAACGCCAGTTCGGATCGTCGGCGTCCATCTTGCGCGCGAAGGTCCATGTGTCCTTCATCCGCTTGATCTCTTTCACGCTGCCTTCGACGACTTCGCCTGCGGCATTGCGCACCACGGATGTCATCTCGGCCTTGAACCGGATCGAGACCTCGCCTTCTTTCGTGATCTCGTCAAACTGCGCGTCCACCAGCGTCATATCGCTGATCCCGATGAAATTCGCCTCGACCGACAGGTTCTGGCGCTGGCGTTCATCCACGACCGAGGCGAAAGCCTCATACACGTCTTCGGAAATGAAGGGCAGGATGCTGTCCAGATCGCCATTCTCGAAGGCCATCAGGATCATCTCATAGGCGCCGCGCGCACCGCCGAGAAATTCGCTGACGTTGAAGGACGGATCGACCCGCTTCATCGCGGCAAGCGCTTTGGCGTCATCGGACCCGTCTTCGACATAGTCGGTGATATCAAGATCAGGCCCGCCTTCGATCACGTCAAAGTCAGGGCGACCGATGCGGTTTGCCGGTTCGGCCCGCGTGACGGCGGGTTTTTCAAAACCCTCCCGCGTGCCAAGCACCCCGCGCAACCGCAGAATCAGAAAGACAGCGATGGCCGCAAGTACCAGAAGCTGAATAATCGAAGAGTTCATTTCTACCTCGTCTGGGTGAGGGCATGGAAAACCGCCCCTTGGCTTATTATGTAGGTCACGGGTCGGGCCGAGTCCACCGTGCCCCCGAAACTGTTATGAAAGGCCAAGGCCATGTGGCTGCTCGCGGCATTTATCGCGGTCCCGATGATCGAAATCGCGCTGTTCATTCAGGTGGGTGGTGTGATCGGCGTCTGGTGGACCCTTCTGATCGTTCTGGCAACGGCGGTCGCCGGTTCGTTTCTCGTCCGCAGTCAGGGCGCACGCGAGCTGTCGAACCTGCAACGCGCCTTCAATGACCTCGACGATCCGACAGAACCCCTTGCCAATGGGGCGATGATCCTTTTCGCAGGTGCGCTTTTGCTGACACCCGGTTTCTTCACCGATGTGGTGGGTCTGTCGCTGCTCGTGCCAGCCGTGCGGCGGCGCGCGTTTCTCTGGGCCAGGTCCCGCGTCAAGGTGGAAGGTTTCAGGGTGGACACGGGCCAGCAGCCGCCACGGTCACATCGGCCCGACGACCGCGTCATCGACGGCGAATTCGAAGAGGTTTCGCCCCAAAAGCCGACGCACCGCCCACCATCCGAGTGGACACGGCATTGAGCCTCTGCCCGTAGCCTGCTAGGAACGCCCGAACCTTTTTGAACCGGAGCCGTTCTTATGTCCGATACCCCCGAAAACGGTGCCGCAGCGCCCCAGACGCCCGCCGCCGCACCCCAAGTGTCCAGTCGTGTGCTGGCGCAATACATCCGCGATATGTCTTTCGAGAATATCCTTGCCCAAAAGGGCGTGACCGGCGACGCGCAGCCTGAAATCCAGGTGCAGGTGAACCTCGATGCGCGCAAGCGCAAGCCCGACGACCAATACGAGGTGATCACCAAACTGAACATCACCAGCAAGACCAAGGAAAAGGGCGAGCCTCTGTTCGTTCTGGAACTGGAATACGCCGGTGTCTTCGAGGTGAAAGGCGTACCCGAGGAACAGATGCACCCCTACCTTCTGATCGAATGTCCGCGCATCACCTTCCCGTTCCTGCGCCGGATCGTCAGCGACATCACCCGTGACGGTGGCTTCCCGCCGCTGAACCTTGAGACAATCGACTTTCTGGCACTCTACCGCTCGGAACTCGCCCGTCGGGTCGAGGCGGAAAAAGCCAAGGCCAACTAGGCCAGTTTCTTCCAGACAGCGCCGTCGCCCAGTCTGTCCACAAAGGCGGCATGGGCGGCGGTCTCTTCTTGCGAGATACGCGAAGCGAGCGGGGTCGGGCGGGGCATCGGGCGCCAGCCATCCCCACTTTGGCCCGACATCTCGGGGGCATCCGCGCTTGCCAACCCGAAGTCCGGCTGCCGCCCGCCGATAAGTTCCAGATAGACATCCGCCAGAATTTCACTGTCCAGCAGCGCGCCGTGCAATGTCCGCGCGGTGTTGTCGATGGCAAAACGGCGGCAAAGCGCGTCGAGCGAGGCGGGCGAGCCGGGGAATTTTCGCCGCGCAATCGCCAGAGTGTCGATCGCCTGATCCATTGGAAGTTGCCGCAGGTCCATCCGGTGCAACTCGAAATTGAGGAATTTCATATCGAAAGCCGCGTTGTGGATCACCAGTTTCGCGTCCCCGACGAAGTCCAGAAAGCGCTGGCCGACGTCCGCAAAGACGGGCTTGTCCTTCAGCGTCTGCTGGCCCGGTTTGGCAGGCTGGGGCGGTTCCAGAAGATCGGGACCAATGCCATGCACCTCGAAGGCTTCGGCGGGCATCGACCGTTCGGGGTTGATATAGACGTGAAACGTGCGGCCCGTGGGCACATGGCCGATCAGTTCGACGGCACCGATCTCGACGATACGGTCGCCCTCGGCCGGTTCAAAACCCGTAGTTTCCGTATCCAGCACGATCTCACGCATCATTTGCCCCCGTCAGTTTCGCGATCAGGTGTCGCACGGCTGCGCGGGTGTCGTCCAGCGTCAGGGTCTCGATCACATGATCGGCCTTGCGGCGTTTGTCGGCATCCGGCATCTGGCGGGCAAGGATCTGCGCCAGAATTGCCTCATCCATCGCGCCACGGGCCAGAACCCGCGCTTTCTGCACATCCGCAGGGGCGGTGACGACCAGAACCGAATCCAGCCAGGCCTCGGCGCCGGTCTCGAACAGCAGCGGGATATCAAACACCACCAGCGGCGCATCCTGAGCCGCCAGAAAGGCCGCACGGTCCGCCGCGACAAGGGGGTGGACGATGCTTTCCAGCGTCTTGATCAGCGACGGATCCGTGGCGAGGCAGGCCTTCAATACCCCGCGATCTACCGCACCATCTATCACAGCTTCGGGGATGGCTTCGGCGATGGCCGGCACCGCCGCACCGCCTTTGGCGTAAAGCCGGTGCACGACCATATCCGCATCCCAGACCGGCACGCTTTCATCACGGAACATCTGGGCCGTGGTGGATTTGCCCATCCCGATGGACCCGGTCAGCCCCAGCAGATGTGTCACGCAAGCACCGCCGCGCGGGTCGCCTCGTCCACCTCGGGGCGCTGGCCGAACCAGCGCTCGAACCCCGGCACACCCTGATGCAAGAGCATCCCCAAACCATCGACAATCGTGCAGCCCCGCCTTTCGGCAGCGGCCAGAAACGGGGTCATAAGCGGGTTGTAGACGATATCCGTGACCACGGCGTCCTTGCGCAACAGATCAAGCGAGACCTTGAAGTCCGCCGCACCCTTCATGCCAAGCGAGGTGGTATTGACCACGGTCCGCGCCTCTTCCAGCATCATGTCGGCCTGCACCCAGTCGACCACCGAAATCCGCGCGCCGAAATCCGCGCGCAGGGCTTCGGACTTGGGGCGGGTGCGGTTCGAGACGATGATCTCGGGCACGCCGGCATCGATCAGCGCCACGACGACCGCGCGGGCGGCACCACCGGCACCGAAGACCGCCGCAGGACCGGCTTTCGGGTCCCAGTGCGGAGCACCTTGGCGCAGGTTGGCGATAAATCCATAACCATCTGTGTTATCGGCATAAATGCGACCGTCGCTTTTGAAGGTCAGCGTATTCGCGGCCCCGATCAGCGTTGCGCGATCGGTGATCTGGTCGGCAAAACCCAGCACGTTAACCTTGTGCGGCAAAGTCACGTTCGCGCCGACGTAGCCCTCTTTGGGAAGGCGCGACAGGGTCTCTTCCAGCTGGTCCTCGGAAACCTCGAGGGCCGTATACGACCCGTCCAGCCCATACCGTTTCAACCAATAGCCATGCAGCTTCGGCGACAGGGAATGGCTGATCGGGTTCCCGATGACGGCAGCGCGGGGAAAATCACTCATGTCGGCAATGTCCCGCGTAGGGTGAGGTAAGACAAGAGTTCGACAAGCGGCAGGCCCAGCACGTTGAAATAATCTCCGTCGATGCGTGCAAAAAGTCGCACTCCTTCTTCTTCCAGCTTGTAGGCCCCGACCGCGTGGCGGATGCTGTCCCAGTTCCGGTCCACATAATTGGCAAGATAGGCGTCACTTGCGTCGCGCATATGCAGACGGACCACACCCACATGACGCCAGAGCGGCTTGCCCTCGCCATAGATGACCGCCGCCGAAAGGAGCTGGTGGGGCTTGCCGCGCAGCGCCTTCAACTGATCCAGCGCCTGCGCAGGGGTTTCCGGTTTGGAAAAGATCTCGGGCCCGAAAGCCAGCACTTGATCACAGCCGATCACCAGCGCATCGGGATGTTTCGCGGCGACACGCTGGGCCTTGAATTCGGCCAGCGCGTCCGCGACATCCCGCGGGCTCGCCCCTTCGGCGCAAAGCGAGGCCCGGATCGCGTCTTCATCGATCCGAGCGGGCACGACAGAAATTTCCAATCCGGCATTCCGCAACAGTTGCGCGCGGATTTCGGAACCAGAGGCGAGAACCAGATGTTCGGACATGTGCATAACCTTCGGGAAAACCCCTGTGTCACCCTGAGGGCGAACATCCCCAGAAATAGCACTCGGGACGATATGGCCCAGCGACAATCGGATCCGGGGCGACTATCAGCATATTCTCCACCGTGGATTGGGATAACCGGCCGCTGTGGACGAATCGTGCATTGTCGCCCCGACGCGGTAGAAACACAAAATGACAAGACCGACCATGATTAACTAAATACTTGTTTTAATTAAGAAATAAGTGAATACCCGAACGGGAAACAGTCGTCCGGCCCGATGCCTGCCTTGGGATAACTCTGCGGATGAAAAAACAACCCACAGAAATCCGCCCCTCAAACAACAACATCATCTTTTCTTTCTTTCTTCATTTATGAAAGAAGGACAATGGCAAGACAGGGCAAGACATGATCGAATTTCTGTATACGATTTATCCTTGGATCAAGGCGTTGCACATCATGGCGGTGATCGCCTGGATGGCGGGGCTGTTTTATCTGCCGAGGCTCTATGTCTATCACGCGGAACGGGCGACGGTCGGATCGGAACTCGACCAGACATTTCAGATCATGGAAGAAAAGCTGCTGCGCGTGATCATGAACCCTTCGATGATCGTCGCATGGGTGGCAGGGTTGATCATGCTGGGTCTCGGGGTCTTTGACTGGGGGGCGGCCTGGTCCTGGATCAAGATCGCATCGGTGCTGGCGATGACATGGGCGCATATGTGGATGGCCGCACGGCGCAAGGAATTCGCGGCCGGCACGAACACGCGCACGGGACGGCAATACCGCATCTTCAACGAGGTGCCGACCGTCCTGATGTTTCTGATCGTCATCGCGGTGATCGTGCGGCCGTTCTAGTGCCCGATTGACTCGCGGGTGATCCATCCCTATGTCTGGCCTCGCTTCCCGTCCGGGAAAGAGACTTCCATCTGAGAAACGAAACGCGCCGCCCCAAGGGGCAGGCCATTGGAATACGTGATGTCCCAACACCGTTTGAACCTTGCCGATCTCAAGGCACAAAGCCCCAAAGACCTTTTGGCGATGGCCGAAGAGCTGGAGATCGAAAACGCCTCGACCATGCGGAAGGGCGATATCATGTTCGCGATCCTCAAGGAGCGCGCGGACGAAGAATGGGTCATCGGCGGCGACGGCGTGCTGGAGGTTCTTCAGGACGGTTTCGGCTTCCTGCGCTCGCCCGAGGCGAACTATCTGCCAGGTCCGGATGATATCTATGTCTCGCCCGACATGATCCGCCAGTATTCGCTGCGCACCGGCGATACCGTCGAAGGCGTGATGAAGGAACCCAACGATAACGAGCGTTATTTCGCCCTGACCTCGGTCGAGCGGATCAACTTCGAGGATCCCGACAAGGCAAAGCACAAGGTCGCCTTCGAAAACCTGACCCCGCTCTATCCCGACGAGCGGCTGAAAATGGAAATCGAGGACCCGACGGTCAAGGACCGGTCGGCGCGGATCATCGATCTGGTCGCCCCCATCGGCAAGGGCCAGCGGTCGCTGATCGTAGCCCCGCCACGGACGGGCAAGACGGTGCTTTTGCAGAACATCGCCAACTCGATCGAAAAGAACCACCCCGAGTGTTATCTGATCGTTTTGCTGATCGACGAACGCCCCGAAGAGGTGACGGACATGCAGCGGTCGGTAAAGGGCGAGGTTGTGTCCTCGACCTTCGACGAACCGGCCTCGCGGCATGTGGCGGTGTCGGAAATGGTGATCGAGAAAGCGAAACGTCTGGTGGAACACAAGCGGGACGTGGTGATCCTGCTTGATTCGATCACGCGTCTGGGGCGGGCGTTCAACACGACTGTGCCAAGCTCGGGGAAAGTTCTGACAGGGGGTGTGGATGCCAACGCGCTGCAACGCCCCAAGCGGTTCTTCGGCGCGGCACGCAACATCGAAGAGGGCGGTTCGCTGACGATCATCGCGACCGCCCTGATCGACACCGGCAGCCGGATGGACGAAGTCATCTTCGAGGAATTCAAGGGCACCGGTAACAGCGAGATCGTTCTTGACCGCAAAGTGGCCGACAAGCGCGTCTTCCCTGCAATGGACGTACTCAAATCCGGCACGCGGAAAGAGGAACTGCTGGTGGACAAGGCGGATCTTGCCAAGACCTATGTGCTGCGCCGCATCCTGAACCCGATGGGCACCACGGATGCGATCGAGTTCCTGATCGGCAAGCTGAAGCAGACCAAGACGAACAGCGATTTCTTCGACTCGATGAACACGTAACTTATTGTTTTATAACAATGGGTTAGATATGGATACGATCTTTGCCTTGGCAACGGCGCAGGGGCGCGCAGGTGTCGCGGTGGTCCGGGTTTCCGGGCCATCTGCGGTTCTGGCGGCCGGGCGGCTGTGCGGTTCTGTGCCTGCCGCGCGCGGGCTGCGGTCTCTGATCGATACCGAAGGCGCGCTGCTGGACGAGGCGTTGATCCTGCGCTTTGACGAAGGACGCAGCTTTACCGGCGAAGAGGTGATCGAACTGCACCTGCATGGCAGCCCCGCCGTGGTCGCTGCCGTGCTGCGGGTGCTTGGGGATTTGCCGGACCTGCGACAGGCCGAGGCAGGCGAATTCACGCGACGCGCGCTGGAGAACGGCAGGCTGGATCTGGCCGAGGTCGAGGGGCTGGCCGATCTGATCGACGCCGAGACGGAAAGCCAGCGGCGGCAGGCCGTGCGCGTCTTCTCTGGTGCCTTGGGCGAGCTGGCGGATGGCTGGCGGCAAAAGCTGATCCGCGCCGCGGCCCTGCTGGAAGCGACGATCGATTTCGCCGACGAAGAGGTGCCGGTCGATGTGACGCCCGAAGTGCGGACCTTGCTGGCAGAGGTCTCGGGCCAGATGCAACGCGAAGCGGACGGGGTGCGGATCGCCGAACGGGTGCGGGATAGTTTCGAAGTCGCGATCATCGGTGCGCCCAACGCGGGCAAGTCCACATTGCTGAACCGGCTTGCGGGGCGGGATGTGGCGATCACCTCGGAAATCGCGGGGACGACGCGGGACGTGATCGAGGTGCGGATGGATCTTGGCGGGTTGCCTGTATCGCTGCTTGACACAGCGGGGTTGCGCGAGACGGATGATGTGGTCGAAGGCCTGGGTGTTGCGCGGGCAAAGGAACGTGCCGAAGCTGCGGATCTGCGGATTTATCTGCTGTCGCCCTTTGAAGTGGGGCCAGAGGCGGCGGGGCCTGACGATATCGTCGTCCACGGCAAGGCTGATCTTGGGTTGCATGATGGGCTGTCGATATCGGGCAAAACCGGCGAAGGAATTGATGCGCTAATCGCTGAGGTATCCGGACGACTGCAAGCCCGGGTCGGACATATCGGCATCGCCATGCGCGAACGGCACCGGACAGCGATGCTGCGGGCGATTGCCTGCATGGATGCGGCGCAAGCAGGGATGGAGCACGACAGCGCCATGGCCGACCTGATCGCCGAAGACCTGCGCGCGGCGATCCGCGCGGTGGATAGCATTGTGGGCCGCGTTGATGTAGAACAGGTGCTTGACGAAATCTTCTCCAGTTTTTGCATCGGGAAGTAGGAGTGTTTCACGTGAAACATCAGGACTACGACGTGATTGTCATAGGTGGCGGGCATGCCGGTGCCGAGGCCGCGCATGCGGCTGCGCGGATGGGTGTGCGCGTGGCGCTGGTGACGCTGACCCGTGCGTCAATCGGTGTGATGTCCTGCAACCCGGCGATCGGTGGCTTGGGCAAAGGGCATCTGGTGCGCGAGATCGACGCGCTTGACGGGGTCATGGGGCGCGTGGCCGATAAGGCGGGCATTCAGTTTCGCCTGTTGAATCGCAAGAAGGGGCCAGCGGTGCAGGGGCCCCGTGCGCAATCGGACCGCCGGATCTACAAGACAGAGATGCAGGCAGAGCTTGCGCTTCTACCGAACCTCGACATCGTTGAAGGCGAGGCGACCGACCTGATCGTCGACACCGGCCGCGTCTCGGGTGTGGTGCTGCGCGACCAAAGCGAAATCCGCGCTGTGGCTGTGATCCTGACCACCGGGACCTTTCTGCGCGGGGTCATCCATATTGGCGATGTCTCGCGTCCGGGCGGGCGGATGGGGGACGACCCGTCAGTGAAAATGGCCGAGCGTCTGGACAGTTTCGGCCTGCCGCTGGGGCGGCTCAAAACCGGCACGCCGCCGCGTCTGGATGGGCGGACCATCAACTGGGGGGTGCTAGAAAAGCAGCCAAGTGATGATGATCCGGTGCTGTTCTCGTTCCTGTCCAAAGGCACCTATGCGCCACAGATCGACTGCGGGATCACCCATACGAACGAAAAGACGCATGATATCATCCGCGCCAATCTGGGGCGGTCGGCCATGTATGGCGGCCATATCGACGGGATCGGGCCGCGCTATTGCCCCTCGATTGAGGACAAGATCGTGCGGTTCGCGGATAAAACCTCGCACCAGATCTTTCTCGAACCGGAAGGCGTGACCGACCAAACGGTCTATCCCAACGGTATTTCGACCTCGCTGCCCGAGGACGTGCAGCACGACTATGTCCATTCCATCCATGGCCTTGAAAACGCGGTGATTTTGCAGCCTGGCTATGCGATCGAATACGACTACATCGATCCCCGCGCCCTGCGCGCGACACTGGAACTGCGCGATGTGCCGGGCCTTTATCTGGCCGGGCAGATCAACGGCACGACTGGCTATGAAGAGGCGGCGGCACAGGGTCTGGTGGCGGGCCTCAACGCGGCCTCTGCGGCGCTTGGCCGGGATCCTGTCACTTTCAGCCGCCGCACGTCCTACATCGGCGTGATGGTCGACGACCTGATCACGCGCGGCGTGTCGGAACCCTATCGCATGTTCACCTCGCGAGCCGAATTCCGCCTGTCCTTACGCGCCGACAACGCCGATCAGCGCCTGACAGCGATGGGCCGCGACATCGGCTGCGTCGGGGATCTGCGTTGGGCCGCCTTTTCGGACAAACGCGCGCAGCTTGACGATGCGACGGCACGGCTCGACACGATCACCGTCACCGCCCGCGAGATTGCCGCAACCGGCGCAAAACTGAACCCCGACGGCCCCCGCCGGTCGGCCCTTGATGCGCTGGCGCTCGCGGATTTCGGCTTTCCCGAACTTGCCGCTGCGGGCCACCACCTTGACGATATCGCGGACGACATCCGCGATCAGGTCAAGAAAGACGCGCTCTACGCCCATTACATCGCCCGGCAAGAGCGTGATATCGCGGCGCTGGAAAGGGATGAGCAACAGGTCATCCCCGACGATCTGGATTTCGCTTTAATCAGGGGCTTGTCCAATGAAATTGCAGGCAAATTGATCGCTTCACGACCTGCCACCATCGCTCAGGCTGGCCGGATCGAAGGGATGACGCCCGCCGCGCTGATGCTGCTGATCTCGGCCATCAAGCGGGATGTGCCCAAGGCCACGGGGACCTGACGCTTGCCAGACCTCGGTGGATTGTTAGTTTCACGTGAAACAATGGCGCGGCTAGAAGCCTTCGCGTCACTGATGGCCAAATGGACCCCGAAAATCAATCTGATCGCGAAAGGAACCCTTGGCGATATCTGGGACCGGCATATCGTCGACTCCGCGCAAATCTATCGCCATGCCCCTGAAGATTTCGCAACTTGGGCCGATATCGGCAGTGGCGGCGGGTTTCCGGGGATCGTCGTTGCCGCGATCGCAAAGGAAAAGCATCCCGACGCGCGGTTCGTTCTGATCGAAAGCGACCAACGCAAATGCGCCTTCCTGCGCACCGCCGCGCGCGCGCTCGATATGTCGGTCGATGTGATCGCCAGCAGGATCGAAGAGGCACCGCCCCAAGCCGCCGACGTCGTTTCAGCCCGCGCGCTTGCCCCTTTGCCCGCGTTGTTGCCGCTGATTCTGCGACACTTGCGGGAAGACGGCCGCGCCCTTGTCCACAAAGGCCGCCAGGCAGCGCAAGAGGTCGCCGAAGCCCGTGTCCAATGGGCATTTGACCTTGAAGATCACCCCAGTATCACTGATCCTGACGCACGACTATTGCAAATCCAAAGGATTCTTCCCCGTGGCAACTGAAACCGCCGTCAAGTCGACGATCATCGCTGTTGCCAACCAGAAGGGCGGTGTCGGCAAGACGACGACCACGATCAACCTTGGTGCGGCGCTTGCCGAGCTTGGAAAGCGCGTGCTTTTGCTGGACCTTGATCCGCAGGGAAACGCCTCAACCGGACTAGGAATTGCGTATGATATGCGCGATGCCACAACATATGACCTTCTTGCAGGTGAAATCGCGCTCGCAGATGCTGTCCAGACCACCAGTGTCGACAACCTCGAAATCGTGCCGGCCACGACCGATCTCAGCTCTGCCGATCTGGAGCTTGTCGACAACGCCAAGCGCAGCTACCTGCTGCGCAATGTCCTGCGTGATCCCAAGGGCGGCTGTGACAACTACGACTACATCCTGATCGACTGCCCGCCCTCGCTGAACATTCTGACGGTCAACGCCATGGTCGCGGCGCATTCGATCATCGTGCCCCTGCAAAGCGAGTTCTTCGCCCTCGAAGGTCTGTCGCAACTGATCCTGACGGTCCGCGACGTCCGCCAGACCGCCAACCCCGATCTCCGGATCGAGGGGATCGCCCTGACCATGTACGACAGCCGGAACAACCTGTCCCTGCAGGTCGAGGACGACGCCCGCGAGAATATGGGGGACATGGTTTTCAAGACCGTGATCCCCCGCAACGTCCGCCTCAGCGAGGCACCGTCATTCGCGGTGCCCGTTCTGGCCTATGACACCCAGTCCAAAGGTAGCGAGGCTTATCGCGCCCTTGCCAAGGAACTGGTCGACCGTATCGAAAAACAGAAGGCTGCCTGACATGGGACGCAATACGAAATCACGGGGCCTGGGGCGCGGTTTGTCGGCCCTGATGTCCGATGTCACGGCAGATACAGGGTCCGACGGAACCCCGAAACGCCCCGATCTGGTGGTGCCCATTGAACGGGTCCGGCCCAACCCCGACCAGCCGCGCCGCTTCTTCGCCGAGGAAGCCATGCTTGAACTCGTCAACTCTGTTGCCGAGAAAGGCATCATCCAGCCGCTGATCGTCCGGCCTGTCGGTGCGGATTACCAGATCGTCGCCGGTGAACGCCGCTGGCGGGCGGCGCAGAAGGCGAAACTGCACGAAGTGCCCATCATCGTCCGCGAATACGACGACACCGAAGTGCTTGAAATCGCGATCATCGAGAACATCCAGCGCGCCGACCTCAGCCCGATAGACGAGGGCGCGGGTTACAAGCAACTGATGGAAAAATTCGGCCATACGCAAGAGAAACTGGCCGAGGTCCTCGGCAAGAGCCGCAGCCACATCGCGAACATGATGCGCCTTGTCGGCCTGCCGGATGAAATCAAGGATTATCTCAATGCCGGACAATTGACCGCCGGTCACGCCCGGGCATTGATCGGGCATGATGACGCCATCGGCATCGCCCGCAAGGTCGTGCAGGAAAAGCTGTCGGTCCGTCAGACCGAAGCGCTGGCCAAAAAGGGGCTCGGTGATGACGGCAAACCTTCGAGCAGCCGCAGGGCAACGAAAGACGCCGACACCGTGCAGATCGAAAAGGAACTGTCGGCCCAGTTGCGGATGAAAGTGTCCATCGACCACGCTGCAGGGTCCGAGGGCGGCAAGATGACGATCAGCTACCGCTCACTGGATCAGCTCGATGATCTGCTGCGCGCGCTCTCGGGCGGCTAACCTTCCAGAAGTTGCCGCAGAACCGCGTTCAGCACGGGACGCCCCCGTGACGTGACGCAGAGGTGATCATCGGTCATTTCCAGCATGCCAATATCACGTAAACCATTGATATTGTTCATCAATACGTCATTCCACTGATCCGGAAACCGCTGCCGTGACACACCTTCGCGCAGCCGCAGACCCATCAGCAGGAACTCGGTGAACTGCTCGGTCCCGGTCAGTGTCTCGCGTGCACCCTCACCATTGCCGGTCTTGCGCACCTGTGCCAGCCACTGCGCCGGGCCGAGCGGGGTTTCCGTCGCAAAGCGCTGCCCGCCGATGGTCAGCCGGCCATGCGCCCCCGGTCCGATGCCCGCATAATCGCCATAGCGCCAGTAAATCCGGTTGTGCACGCTTTCCGCCCCGTCGGCGGCGTGGTTCGAGACCTCGTAGCCCACAAACCCCGCCGCCGCACAGATGTCTTGCGTTGCCAGATACATATCGGCGGCGGTGTCATCATCCGGCAGCCCGCGCAGCTTGCCCGCCTGATAGCGGTCGCCGAAGGCCGTGCCGTCCTCGATCGTCAGTTGGTAAAGTGACAGATGGTCCACGGCAAGCGACAGCGCCTGCTGCAATTCCATCTTCCATGCCGCAAGGCTCTGCCCCTGTCGTGCATAGATCAGGTCGAAACTGACGCGCGCGAAGGTGCTGCGCGCGATGTCGAAGGCGCGGAAAGCCTCGTCCACGGAATGCAGCCGCCCCAGCGCCTTCAGATCCGCATCATTCAGCGCCTGTATCCCCATCGACACGCGGTTGACGCCCGCGTCGCGATAACCCGCGAACCGTCCAGCTTCGACGGAAGTCGGGTTCGCTTCCAGCGTGATTTCCACGTCATTGGCCATCGGCCAGGTGGCGCGCACACGCGTCAGCACGGCATCCACCACCGCGGGGTCCATCAGGCTGGGCGTGCCACCACCGAAAAAGACCGAGCGCAACACCCGACCTTTGGTTTCCGCACCGACCCTGTCTATTTCGCTGAGGTAAGCCTCGGCCCAGGCCCGCTGGTCGATCTGCGCCACGACATGGCTGTTGAAATCGCAATAGGGGCATTTGGCCTGACAAAAGGGCCAATGGACATAGAGGCCAAAGCCCCCGTTTTCCCAATCCTCAGCCAAAGCAGCCTGCGACCAGTTTCCGGAACGCATCCGCGCGGTGGCTGATGCGGTTCTTTTCCCAGCGGTCCATTTCGCCGAAGGTCACATCATACCCTTCAGGCTGGAAGATCGGATCATAGCCGTGTCCCTGGTCCCCGCGCATCGGCCAGACGATCTGGCCGGGCATGACACCCGGGAAGACCTCGTCATGGCCGTCGGGCCAGGCCAGCACCAGCGTGCAACAAAAGCGCGCGGTGCGGGGGTGGGGGGCCTTCGCCGCCTCCAGCGCGCGCCATGCGCGCTCCATCGCCATGGTAAAGTCGCGGCCCTGCGGCGTTTCCGCCCAATCGGCGGTATGGACGCCCGGTGCACCGCCCAGACCGTCGATTTCGATCCCGCTGTCGTCGGCCAAGGCGGGCAGGCCGGTGGCCTTGGCTGCGGCATGGGCCTTGATGCGGGCATTGCCGACAAAGGTCGTTTCGGTCTCGTCCGGTTCGGGCAGCCCGTGATCAGCGTTCGAGGTCAGCACCACACCATAGGGCGACAGCAGGTCCGCGATCTCTTCCAGCTTGCCGCGATTGTGGGTCGCGATCACAAGGTCCTTGCCGTCGAACCGCCGCATCAGCCCACCGCGGCAAGCTGTGCTGCGGTCAGGTCCGCGATGCCTTTTCCGGCAAGGTCCAGCAGCCCGTCCATCTGCGCGCGGGTGAAGGTCGCGCCCTCCGCCGACATCTGCACCTCGATCAGGCGGCCAGCGGTCATGACGAAATTGCCATCGACACCGGCCTCTGAATCCTCGGGGTAGTCAAGATCCAACACATTTTGCCCCGCATAGACGCCGCAGGACACAGCCGCCACCGGATCGACCAGCGGGTCGCTGATCACGTCGCCCGCCTTCATCAGCTTTTGCACCGCCAGTTTCAGCGCAACCCAACCGCCGGTGATCGCAGCGCAGCGGGTGCCGCCGTCGGCCTGAATGACGTCGCAGTCGATGGTGATCTGCCGCTCGCCCAGCGCCACGCGGTCCACACCCGCCCGCAGCGAGCGCCCGATCAGCCGCTGGATTTCCTGCGTGCGGCCCGACTGGCCATTTTTCGCCTCGCGCCGCATGCGCGTATTCGTCGCGCGCGGCAGCATCCCGTATTCCGCCGTGACCCAGCCAAGGCCCGAGCCCTTCAGGAAAGGCGGCACGCGGTCGTCCAGCGTTGCGGTGCACAAGACATGGGTGTTGCCGCATTTGATCAGACAGGACCCCTCGGCATGCATGGTGACACCGGTCTCGATCGATATGCTTCGCATTTCATCTGTCTGACGGCCGGATGGGCGCATGGGGTCACTCCTTTTGATTGCAACCTGTCGATACGCTGCCCACATATGGAATCCAACCCCGATTGACGGTCCTGACCACTTGGTTTTAATTGGCTCGCTTTCACCAGAGGATGCGATGACGCAATCACCGCCGAACATCGACGACATGACCGCCCGCTCGCGCGAGGTCTTCCGCCGCGTGGTCGAAGGCTATCTGGAAAGCGGCGCGCCTGTGGGATCACGCACGCTGACGCGGGACTTTTCGGAAAGGGTCAGTGCTGCCACGATCCGCAACGTCATGCAGGATCTGGAATACCTCGGGCTTCTGGGCAGCCCGCATGTCAGCGCAGGGCGCATCCCGACGCAGCTTGGCCTGCGCATGTTCGTCGATGGCCTGCTCGAGGTCGGCGATCTCGACGGCAAGGACCGCGAGACCATCGACCGGACCGTGGCCTCGAACGATCATGATGTGACAACGGTGCTTGATCAGGTGGGGCAGGCGCTGTCGGGCGTGACCCATGGCGCCAGCCTTGTGCTGACGCCCAAACACGAGGCGCCGATCAAGCACATCGACTTTGTCTCGCTCAATCGCGAACGGGCGCTGGTGGTGTTGGTCTTCGCCGATGGCCATGTGGAAAACCGCGTCTTCACACCGCCTGTCGGGCAGACGCCCTCATCCATGCGCGAGGCGGCGAATTTCCTCAATTCCATCGCCGAGGGGCATACCCTGTCCGAGCTTGGCACCGTTGTCGCCCGTGAAATCGTGGCGCGGCGTCAGGAAATCGACGCACTTGCCCGCGATCTCGTCGAGAACGGTCAGGCGCTGTGGGAAAACGAGGGCCAGACGACCGAACGGCTGATCGTGCGCGGGCGCGGCAACCTCTTGGGTGACAGCGAATCCGAGCACGACCTTGCCCGGATCCGCACGCTGTTCGACGACCTCGAACGCAAGCGCGACATCGCCCAGTTCCTCGATCTGGCGCAAGACGGCGAGGGCGTGCGCATTTTTATCGGCTCCGAGAACAAATTGTTCTCGCTTTCGGGTTCCTCTCTGGTGGTTTCCCCTTATATGAACGCCGACCGAAAGATCATTGGTGCGGTCGGTGTCATCGGCCCGACCAGATTGAATTACGGCCGTATCGTGCCGATCGTGAATTATACTGCCAAGCTGGTCGGCAAGATGATCGCCGACCGCGCGTGAAGGAAAGAACGCATGTCCAAAAAGACCGAAGATCTGCAAACCCTCGACGAACTCGCCGCTGAAGGCGACGAGATGGAAGCGGCCTCTGCCGATGGCGAGACAGGCTTTGACGAGATCGAGGCCCTGCGCGCCGAGCGTGACGAATTCCGCGACAAGTTCATGCGCGCGCTGGCCGATGCCGAAAACACCCGCAAACGCGCCGACCGTGACCGCCGCGAGGCCGAGAATTACGGCGGCTCGCGGCTCGCCCGTGATCTGCTGCCGGTCTACGACAACATGGACCGCGCCCTGAAGGCCGCCAACGAGGGCGAGGAAAAAGTGCCGGACTCGCTGCTCGAAGGGATCGAGCTGACCATGCGCGAGCTGATCAACGTCTTCAAAAAGCACGGGGTAAAGCCGATCACACCGGAAGTGGGCGAAAAGTTCGACCCCAAGATGCACGAAGCGATGTTCGAGGCCCCGCTGCCCGGAACCAAAGCAGGCGAGATCATCCAGGTCTCGACCACCGGCTTTCTGCTCCATGACCGGCTGTTGCGTCCCGCGCAGGTGGGCGTGTCGTCGATGAAGGCCTCTTAAGGGGCATCCGCGACGGAATTTCCCAAAGGGCGTAGGGTTACTCTGCGCCCTTTGCCATCTGCGTCAGCTCATAGATCAGATCCAGCGCCTCGCGCGCGGTCAGCGTGTCGGGGTGGATGTCCTTCAGTCGCGCTTCCACCGCCGAGGTTTTGGGTCTGGCGGGCGCAGGTGGCGGCGTCGCGGCGAAAAGCGGCAGGTCGTCGATCACCGCCTTGCGCGCGGTGCCGCCTTCACGCTCGCCTTTCTCCAGCGCTTCCAGCACCACGCGGGCGCGGTCCACGACCACAGGCGGCAGCCCCGCCAGCCGCGCGACCTGCACGCCATAGCTGCGGTCGGCAGTGCCGCGCTTGACCTCGTGCAGGAAGATCACGTCGCCCTCCCATTCCTTGACCGTGACCGTCGCGTTATCGACCCCCGCCAGTTTGCCCGCCAGCGTCGCCATCTCGTGGTAATGTGTGGCGAAAAGCGCGCGGCAGCGGTTCACGTCGTGCAAATGCTCCAGCGTCGCCCAAGCGATGGACAGCCCGTCATAGGTCGCCGTGCCGCGCCCGATTTCATCGAGGATCACCAGCGCACGGTCATCCGCCTGATTGAGGATCGCGGCAGTTTCCACCATTTCCACCATGAAGGTCGACCGCCCGCGCGCCAGATCATCCGAGGCGCCCACGCGGCTGAAAATCTGGCTGACCACCCCGATATGGGCCGCCTCGGCTGGCACAAAGCTGCCCATCTGCGCAAGGATCGCCAAAAGCGCATTCTGGCGCAGAAAGGTGGATTTGCCGGCCATGTTCGGACCGGTCAGCAGCCAGATCTGCGTATCGGTCAGGTCGCAGTCATTGGCGACGAATGGCGCACCTGATTTTTGCAACGCGGCCTCGACCACCGGATGGCGTCCGCCCGTGATCGCAAAGGCGCGGCTGTCGTCCACACGCGGCCGCACCCAGTTTTCCGTCACGGCAAGATGGGCAAGGGCGGTGGTCAGGTCGATGTCCGCCAAGGCTCGGGCCAGCGCACCAAGCGGGCCCGCATGGGCGATGATCGTCTGGCGCAGGGTGTCGAAGAGGCGTTTCTCGATCTCCAGCGCGCGGCCACCGGCGTTGAGGATCTTCGTCTCGATCTCGGACAGGTCCACGGTCGTGAACCGCACCTGATTGGCGGTGGTCTGGCGGTGGATGAAGGTGTCCGACAAGGGCGGGGCCATCATCTTTTCCGCATGGGTAGCGGTGGTTTCGATGAAGTAACCCAGCACGTTGTTGTGCTTGATCTTCAGCGATTGCACGCCTGAAAGCTGCACATAGTCCGCCTGCATCCCCGCGATGACCGAACGGCCCTCGTCGCGCAGTTTGCGCACCTGATCCAGTTCATCGTCATGGCCGGGGGCGATGAACCCGCCATCGCGGGACAACATGGGTGGTTCCGCGACCAGCGCCTGATCCAGCAGGTCCAGCAGGTCGTCGTGGCCCGTCAGCCCCTTTGCCGCATCGGCCAGCACCTGCGGCAGGCCATCGGGCAGGCCCTGCGCCAGCCCTGCGGCCTGCGCAATCGTGTTTCTTATCGCGGCCATATCGCGCGGGCCGCCCCGATCCAAAGCCAGCCGTGAAAGCGCGCGGTCGATATCATGCACGCCCTTCAGGGCATCGCGCATATCGGCGGTCAGGCGGGTGTCTTCGGTCAGATAACCGACCGCCGCCTGTCGCGCGCCGATCACATCGACATCGCATGACGGCGAGGACAACCGCCGTTCCAGCAAACGCGCGCCGCCCGCAGTCACCGTCCGGTCGATGCAATGCAAAAGCGACCCCTGCCGCCCGCCGCCCATGCTGTGGGTCAGTTCCAGCGACCGCCGTGTCGCGGCGTCGATCTGCATCGCCGCCGATTGCCCTTCGCGCACAGGCGGGCGCAGCAGGGGCAGGTTCCCGCGCTGCGTGATGTCAAGGTATTCGGCGACGGCGGACATGGCCCCGATCTCGGCCCGCGTGAATGTCCCGAAAGCATCCAGCGACCCGACCTTGTAAAGCGCACAAAGCCGCTTTTCGCCGCTGGTGCTGTCAAAGGCGGCGGCGCCAAGGGTGGTCAGGGTCGCGCCTGCATCCGCGATCACACCCGCCCACTGGCCTTCGGACCCGTCGATCACGATGACCTCGCGCGGGGTGATCCGGGCCAGTTCCGGCCCCAGCGCCCCCCCCGCGCAGGGCATCACATGAAACCCCCCGGTCGAGATATCGACCCAGGCCAGCGCGCCCTCGTCGCGGACCACATGGTAAGCGGCCAGAAAGTTGTGACGGCGGGCATCGAGCAGCGAATCCTCGGTCAGCGTCCCGGGGGTGACCAGCCGCACGACCTCGCGTTTCACGACGGCCTTGGAGCCACGCTTTTTCGCCTCGGCGGGGCTTTCCATCTGTTCGCAGACCGCCACGCGAAAGCCCTTGCGGATCAGCGTCAGGAAATACCCCTCGGCGGCATGATAGGGGACACCGCACATCGGGATATCACCGCCATCATGCTTGCCGCGCTTTGTCAGGGCGATATCCAGCGCCTCGGATGCGGCGACGGCATCGTCAAAGAACATTTCGTAGAAGTCGCCCATGCGATAAAACAAAAGCGCATCGGGGTGCTGCGCCTTGATCTGAAGATATTGCGCCATCATCGGCGTGGTGTTGGTGTCGCTGCTCATCAATCCCCCCGGATCGCCCTGCGCACATTACCAGCCCAGCTTGGCCGCGAAACCCCGAAATGAATCCGTTGCGGGGCCCTGACAGAACCCGTTATGTTCGCCAAACGCCAGAGGGGGAAGCCGATGTCGAAGAACAAACTGACCCGCGAGGATGCGCTGCAATTCCACATGCGCCCCACGCCCGGCAAATGGGAAATTCAGGCAACGGTCCCGATGACCACGCAGCGCGATCTGTCGCTGGCCTATTCCCCCGGTGTCGCGATCCCTTGCGAGGAAATCGCCGCCGATCCGGCCACCGCCTATGACTATACAAACAAGGGCAATCTTGTCGCCGTGATCTCGAACGGGACCGCCGTGCTGGGTCTGGGCAACCTCGGCGCGCTGGGCAGCAAGCCGGTGATGGAGGGTAAATCCGTCCTCTTCAAACGCTTTGCCGATGTGAATTCCATCGATCTCGAGCTCGACACCGAAGACCCCGAGGAATTCATCCGCGCCGTGCGCCTGATGGGCCCGACCTTCGGGGGAATCAACCTGGAGGATATCAAGGCGCCCGAGTGTTTCATCATCGAACAGACGCTGAAGGAACAGATGGACATCCCCGTGTTCCACGACGACCAGCACGGGACCGCCGTGATCTGTGCCGCGGGTCTGCTGAACGCGCTGCACCTGTCGGGCAAGAAGATCGACGAGGTGAAGATCGTCCTCAACGGTGCGGGGGCGGCGGGGATCGCCTGCCTCGAACTGCTCAAGTCGATGGGCGCGCGGCACGACAACTGCATCATGTGCGACACCAAGGGCGTGATCTATCAGGGCCGCACCGAAGGCATGAACCAGTGGAAGTCCGCCCATGCGGTCAAAACCGACATGCGCACGCTGGAAGAGGCGATGAAGGGCTGCGATGTCTTCCTTGGCGTCAGCGTCAAGGGCGCGGTCACGCGCCAGATGGTCGCCGACATGGCCCCCAACCCCGTGATCTTCGCCATGGCCAACCCCGACCCCGAGATCACCCCCGAAGACGCCCATGCCGTGCGCGAGGACGCCATCGTCGCCACAGGCCGCAGCGACTACCCCAATCAAGTAAACAACGTGCTGGGCTTTCCCTACCTCTTCCGTGGTGCGCTCGACATCCACGCGCGCGCCATCAACGACGAGATGAAGATCGCCTGCGCCGAGGCGCTCGCCGCCCTCGCCCGCGAGGATGTCCCCGACGAGGTCGCCATGGCCTATGGCAAGAAACTGACCTTCGGACGCGATTACATCATCCCGACGCCTTTCGACCCGCGCCTGATCCACCGCATCCCGCCCGCCGTGGCGAAGGCGGGCATGAAAACCGGCGTCGCGCGGCGGCCCATCGTGGATATGGACGCCTACGAGCTGTCGCTGAAAACCCGCATGGACCCGACCCAATCGATCCTGCGCAGCCTCAATGCCCGCGCCCGCGCCAACCAGTCCACCGTGGTCTTCGCCGAAGGCGATGACCCGCGCGTGCTGCGTGCCGCCGTGCAATACCAGCGCGCCGGCATGGGCAAGGCGCTGGTCGTCGGGCGCGACGACGACGTGCGCGAGAAGCTGACCGCCGAAGGCATGCCCGAGGCCTTCGACGAGCTTCACATCGTCAACGCCGCCAATACCGACCACCTCGAAACCTACAAGGCCTTCCTCTATCAACGCTTGCAGCGCAAGGGTGTCGACATGCAGGACGTCCACCGCCTTGCCGCCCGCGACCGCCATGTCTTTGCCGCCCTGATGCTGGCGCATGGTCACGCGGACGGGATGGTGACAGGGGCCACACGCAAGTCCGCGCATATCCTTCAGCTGATCAACCACGTCTTCGACGCCCAGCCCCATGACGGGGCGGTCGGTGTCACCGCGGTGCTGCACAAGGGCCGCATCGTCCTGATCACCGATACGCTGGTGCATGAATGGCCCGACGAGAACGACCTTGCCGATATCGCCGAGCGTGGCGCCGCCGTCGCGCGCGAGTTGGGGCTGGAACCGCGCGTGGCGTTCCTGTCGTTCTCGACCTTCGGCTATCCGGTGTCGGAACGGGCCGAAAAGATGCACCGCGCGCCACAGGTCCTGGACGCGCGCAAGGCCGACTTCGAATACGAGGGCGAGATGACGGTGGACGTCGCCCTCAACCCCCGCGCGCAGGAAAACTACCCCTTCCAGCGCCTGACCGGTCCCGCCAACGTGCTGGTCGTGCCGGCACGGCACTCGGCCTCGATCTCGGTCAAGCTGATGCAGGAAATGGCGGGGGCGACGGTGATCGGCCCGATCCTTTCAGGGATAGGCAAGCCGATCCAGATCTGCTCGACCGTCTCGACGGTGAACGACATCCTCAACATGGCGG
Source organism: Yoonia sp. (assembly GCF_036770585.1). Taxonomy (GTDB): domain Bacteria; phylum Pseudomonadota; class Alphaproteobacteria; order Rhodobacterales; family Rhodobacteraceae; genus Yoonia. The sequence continues at coordinate 42,309 of NZ_DAIPIW010000004.1, forward strand.
TGATCGCCGCCTGCAAGGTGGAATGATGGCGATCTGGAACCTTGGCTCGATCAATGCCGATTTCGTCTATGCCGTGCCGCATATCCCCACCCCGGGCGAAACCCTCGCCGCGACCGGCCGGCAGATGTTTCTGGGCGGCAAGGGGGCCAATATGTCGGTCGCTGCCGCCCGCGCCGCCGCCCGCGTGAACCACATCGGCGCGGTGGGCGAGGACGGGCGCTGGGCCCTCGACCGGCTGCTGGAATACGGCGTCGACACGCGCAACATCACCGTGATCGGCACCGAGACCGCGCAGGCCATCATCATGGTCGACCCAAAGGGCGAGAACAGCATCATCCTGCACCCCGGCGCCAATGCCGAGATCCCGCAAACCACCCTGCAAGCCGCCCTGTCCGAGGCGCAGACCGGCGACTGGCTGGTGATCCAGAACGAAACCAACCTGCAACGCACCGCCGCGCGGCTCGGCAAGAAGCTGGGGCTCAAGATCGCCTATGCCGCCGCCCCCTTCGATGCGGACCGCGTGCAGGCGGTGCTGCCCCACCTCGATTTCCTGATCCTGAACGCGGTCGAGGCGGCGCAATTGCAGGCTATCACCGGCCAGTCCCCCGCCGATCTGCCGGTCCGTGACGTGATCGTCACGCGAGGGGCCGAAGGGGCCGACTGGTTCGGCCGCGACGGCGAACAGCACTTCCCCGCCATCAAGGTCACCCCCGTCGACACCACCGGCGCGGGTGATACCTTCACCGGCTACGTCCTCGCCGGTCTCGACCGCGGTCTGCCCATGGCGCAGGCCATCGCACAAGCGACCCGCGCGGCCGCGCTGATGGTCACCCGGCACGGCACCGCAGACGTGATCCCCGACCTGTCCGAGGTGCAGGCGTTTCAGCCCTGACCCCATTATTGGCCCAAAAATATCCTGGGGGGATCGCCGCAGGCGATGGGGGCAACGCCCCCACCTTGCAACGCCCCTGACTTTCTGCGTCACTTGCAGCACAGAACAAGGACCGCGCCATGACCGATGTCACCACCCATCAGGCCGAAGAAGACGCCCGCAACGACACCATCCTGATCTACATCGACGGCAGGATCGTCCCCAAACGCGAGGCCACGGTCAGCGTCTATGACAGCGGCTTCATGCTGGGCGACGGCGTCTGGGAAGGGCTGCGGCTTTATGACGGGAAATGGGCCTTCCTCGACGATCACATGGACCGCCTGTTCGAAGCCGCCAAGGCCATCGATCTCGACATCGGGCTGGACCGAGCGGGCGTGATCAAGGCGCTGGAAGACACCCGCGCCGCCAACGGCATGACCACCGATGCCCATGCGCGGCTGATGGTGACGCGCGGCGTGAAGGTGCGGCCCTTCCAGCACCCCAGCCTGTCGCAATCGGGTCCGACCATGGTGATCATCATGGAACACTCGAAACCCAGGATCCCGCGCCCGATCACGCTGGCCACCGTCCCGCACCAGCGCGGCTTGCCGATGACGCAGGACCCCAAACTCAACAGCCACTCGAAACTGAACTGTATCCTCGCCTGTATCGCCGCCGTGAAGGCCGGCGCGGACGAGGCGCTGATGCTCGACGTGCATGGCTTCGTGAACACCACCAACGCCTGCAACTTCTTCATCGTGAAGAGGGGCGAGGTCTGGACCAGCACCGGCGACTACTGCATGAACGGGATCACCCGGGCCAAGGTCATCGACCTCTGCCGCGCCAACGGTATCCCCGTGCATGAACGCAACTACTCGCTGGTCGATACCTATTCGGCGGACGAGGCCTTCCTGACCGGCACCTTCGGCGCTCAGACCCCCGTCAGCCATATCGACGGGCGACAGATCGGGACGGGCGACCTCGGCCCCGTGACGGCACGGCTGCGGGAGCTTTACAAGGAACTGGTGAGCCGATCATGACCCGACAAGTCTCCCGACGTTTTGCAGACGTTTTGCCGACGCGATGCTGCCCATGAAAATCGCCATGTGGTCCGGCCCGCGGAACCTCTCGACCGCGATGATGTATGCCTTCGGCAACCGCCCCGATTGCGCGATCTGGGACGAGCCGTTCTACGCCCCCTATCTTGCCACCACAGGCGCGGATCACCCGATGCGCGACGCCATTCTGGCCACACATGAGACGGATGTCGCAAAGGTCGCCGCCCGCTGTGCAGGGCCCATCCCCGATGGCAAAAAACACTTTTACATGAAGCACATGCCGCATCACATGCTGCCCCATTTCCCGCTCGACTGGGCGGGTGATTGCGTCAACATCCACCTGATCCGCCACCCCGCCCGCGTGATCGCCAGCTATGGTGCCAAGCGGGACGAGATGACGCTGAAGGACATCGGCTACCCCCAGCAGACCGCTCTTTACGACAGGATCGGCGGCACGGTCATCGACAGCGCCGACATCCGCGCCGATCCGGCAGGCATGCTGCAAAAGCTTTGCAAGACCATAGGGTTGGACTTCGACCCCGCGATGCTGTCGTGGCCTGCCGGCCCGCGCAAGGACGACGGCATCTGGGCCGCGCATTGGTATAACGCCGTGCACCAAAGCACCGGTTTCGCCGGCGCCGAAGGGCCCTTGCCCGATCTGGATGCCGCGCAGCAAGACCTGTGCCGAATGGCCATGCCACACTACGAAAAACTGGCAGCCCTCAAACTCTAGGCCATTGTCATTATTGGCCCAAAAATATCCCGGGGGGGCTGCCGCAGGCAGCGGGGGCAGCGCCCCCTCAGCCCCTGCGGTTGCGCGCTGCCAGCAGTTTCAGGCGCAGCGCGTTCAACTGGATGAAGCCTTGTGCATCCTTCTGGTCATAGGCGCCCATGTCTTCCTCGAAGGTCACATGCGCCTCGGAATAAAGCGACTTTTCCGACCAGCGGGCGACCGTATTTACCGAGCCTTTATAAAGCTTTACGCGCACGGTGCCGCTGACGTGCTCTTGTGACTTGTCGATCAGCGCCTGCAACATCTCGCGCTCGGGGCTGAACCAGAAACCGTTGTAGATCAGTTCGGCATAGCGCGGCATGATGCTGTCTTTCAGGTGACCCGCACCGCTATCCAGCGTGATCTGTTCGATCCCGCGATGGGCCTCGAGCAGAACGGTGCCGCCGGGGGTTTCGTAGATGCCGCGCGATTTCATGCCGACAAAGCGGTTCTCGACCAGATCGAGACGGCCGACACCATGCTTGCCGCCCAGCGCGTTCAGTTCGGTCAGGATCGTCGCGGGCGACATCGCCTCGCCGTTGATCGCGACAGCATCACCGCGCGCGAAGGTGATCTCGACCATTTCCGCCTGATCAGGCGCATCCTCGGGCGCCACGGTGCGCTGGTAGACATAGTCCGGCGCTTCCTGTGCGGGGTCCTCCAGCACCTTGCCCTCGGATGAGGTATGCAACAGGTTCGCATCCACGCTGAAGGGCGCATCGCCGCGCTTGTCCTTGGCGACGGGAATCTGGTTCGCTTCGGCGAATTCGATCAGTTTGGTGCGGCTGGTCAGGTCCCATTCGCGCCACGGGGCGATGACCTTGATCTCGGGGTTCAGCGCATAGGCCGCCAGTTCGAACCGCACCTGATCGTTGCCCTTGCCGGTGGCACCATGGGCCACGGCGTCAGCGCCTTCGGCGGCGGCGATCTCGACCAGACGCTTCGAGATCAGGGGCCGCGCGATGGATGTGCCCAAGAGATACAGCCCTTCATAAAGAGCATTGGCGCGGAACATCGGGAAGACGAAATCGCGCACGAATTCCTCGCGCAGGTCCTCGATATAGACGGCGGATGCGCCCATCATCTCGGCCTTCTTGCGCGCGGGCTCCAGTTCCTCGCCCTGTCCCAGATCGGCGGTAAAGGTCACGACCTCGCAACCGTATTCGGTCTGCAGCCACTTGAGGATGATCGAGGTATCAAGGCCACCCGAGTAGGCCAGAACAACTTTCTTCGGAGCAGTCATGCGGATCATGCCTTTGCGTCATAGGTTTGCGATGGCGCGATAGCGGTTTTCACACGCAGGGGCAAGGCGGCGATGGCCGCCGCCCCATTCGGATCTGTGGCTACATCAGCGAAGGGTCTATCACGATCATGTCCTCCGGCTTGGGCAGGTCCGGATCCCGCCCGTTGTCCACGACGCCCCAAACGTGTCGTTCCAGTGAAAGCACCCAAGGGTCGGGTGACAGATAGGCCAGCGGTGCCTTTGTCAGGTCCACCGTAGGGTCGACGAAAGGCTGCGCCGGGCGCCCGTTCAGCGATTTCAGGATGTCGGCACGGACCGCGACATCTTCGTAGCCCGCTTCGCGCCAGACCGTTTCGAGGTAGCCTGCGAACTGGTGGACCATGTCGGAGCGCACCAGCATCTTCCCGGCCTGCCGTTTCGTCAGGTAGTCGGTCGGATCGACGATCCACTCTTCGCCGTTCGCGCTGACAATGAAATGTCCCTCGGCCTTCCGGTCGTAAATGCGCATCCGCCACGAGAAACGGTGGCCATCGCCGCTCCAGCGCACTTCGGTCGGGAAGGCGCCGGCACGCAGCGGCAAGGCGACCTGCACGCCGACCCAGCCGACAATCGCGGCGAGCGCCAGAGCCGAGATCGGACGGGCCTGCGGCCGGGCGGGCGGGTTGTAGGCCGGCAGGTCCTCGAAGCGGCCAAGCAGCCAGCGCGCGACGCGTCGCGGCCAGTCCGGCGCGAAGAAGATCGTCGTGGCGGCAATGGTCATCCACGGGAAGATGCCGATGTTGAAGAAGACCGCGTTCATCGAGTGAAAGAAGCAATAGACAAGGAACGTGACAAGCCGCGTCTTCTTCCAAAGCAGAAGCGGCGCGCCCAGCACGTGCAACGCCACTGTCCCCCATGCGCCCGCAAGGATCACCCAGTCATAGTGGAACATGAACCCGAAGAAGAAATCGTTCGACTGCGCCCTGAGCCAAAGCCCGAGGGGCTCGCCTGCCAGCCAGTCGGGCGTCAGCTTGACGATACCCGCGAAGATCAGCATGATTTCCATCTGCATGCGCAGGATGAAGACCGAGGCATAGGGCACATGATCGCCCCTGACCTGCGGGAAAAGCCGCGCGTCGAGCGACAACTGCCGGTGCGCGGGCAGAAAGCACATCAGGATCAGGAAGAGAATGACGAGGTAGAAGTGGTTGAGATACTCTGCCTTGTCGAGAAGGAAGAAGTAACTGAAAGTGACCGTCAGAACGACGATGGAGACCCGGTAGAAAAGACCCAGCATGACGAAGAATGCCGAAATCCCCACAAGAAGCCACGCAAGGTGGATCCAGGGATCGGGAAGCGGCGTCACCCAGCCGAACCCCGAGTAGGTGAAGTTGAACTCGGGCTGCACCCAGTAGCGGTAGACCCGGTCATACTTGATGAAGCGCCAGCAATCCCAGACCAGAAGCGCCCCAAGTGCGATCCGAAACGCTGCAAGTGAAAGACCGGACACCGGCGTAGAGAGTGCCGCGATCGATCTTTCACGCAAATTTTCTGCCGTATATGCCCGAGACATAATTCTCTCCTTTCACGCGTTGTCTATGGAATAACGGAACGGGTTGGCCGTTATTCCCGACAGATGAAAAAAAATCGGAGAAGCGCTTTGCACGATGGGATTACGATAATCTATGACGGTGAATGTCCGTTCTGTTCCTCTTACGTGTCCATGGTACGCCTTCGAGAGACGGTGGGCGAGGTCGAATTGATCGATGCCCGATCAGATGCCCCGTCGGTTCTGGCTGCGCTTTCTGCCGGATACGACCTTGACCAGGGCATGCTGGTGACCTGGGACGGAAAGCAGTTCTTCGGCCAGGACGCCGTGCATCTGCTTGCGACACTCTCGGCACCCTCGGGCGGCTTCAATACTCTTCAACGCCTAGTCTTTGCCTCGCCACGTCGGGCGGCCTTGCTTTACCCGGTTCTTGCTGGCGGACGGCGGCTTTTTCTGCGGCTGGTCGGGCGGCAGACGATCGCCGAAAAAAGAAAAAGTGGCGCTCGCACGGAATAGATACTGTCGCAATCCGTAGTCTCAGCAAGGTCCCGATGCGGGGCCGCAATGCAACGGAGAGAACCTATGCGACACTTCAAACTATTGCTCGCAGCCAGCGTGGCCGCAACGACCTTGGGAAGCGCACCCGCTGTGGCTGATGACCGCGACGCGATATGGCTTTTCCTCGACACCTTCGTTTCCGACGTTCGGTCGACCGTGCGCGGAGAGTTCCGCCAGAGGAACGACGACGATGACGATGGCTGGCGACGTGGCCGGAACGACGACGACGATGATGACCGCGGCTGGCGGCGTGGTCGGGATGACGACGACGATGACCGCGGCTCGCGGCGTAGTCGGAATGACGATGATGACGATGATGGCCGGAACGACGATGACGACTGAGTTTCGTTGAACTTCGTCCGAAATACCAATTCAGGAACAAAAGGTTTCATGACATAAAAAAATCGATCTCACTTGCCCCGCTCAGCGTTGCGGCGCTTTTGCTTGCGACAACTGCCGCACATTCCCAAGGGGTCCCTTTCTCGGAAGTCGACCGCGACGGAAACGGCGTTCTGTCCTACGACGAACTTGTGCTGACCTTCGGCACGGCCTCGGCCAACCAGCTTTGGGAGAGGAACGGAGGCCGCGACATCTCGCCCGACGACATCCGCCGCATCAACGCAAGCCGCGACGATGACGACGATGACGGTTTCGATGATGACGATGATGATGATGATGACGACGATGGCCGCTCATCCAATGATAACGACGACGACGACGATGATGACGATGACGACGATGGCCGTTCATCCAATGACGACGATGACGACGATGACGATGACGGCGGCAACGACGACGACGACTGACCCTGCCCACCACTCACAAACGACCACGTAGCGGCAGCCGTGCCTGCAATCCACCGCAGGCACGGCTGTCGTTCTTTCCTGAGCATTGCACGATGACCGGACCCACCATCCGAGGCCAAGGGCCGACGGGGCGGGCTTTCGCTGCTGCTACTGGTCCTGTTCAGATCGTCCCGGGGTGGCGACGCTATCGGCGAAGACCTGACAGGGCCGCCGCCTCGTCCTCGAGCGACAGGGGCGCGCCGGCCCCCACGCCACCCAGATAGGCGTCAAGCGTCTGGAGCGACGAGGCAGGCGCATACCCCGTCTCATCCGGGCTTGTGGCGACCACGGCAAAGCGCGCCTCCCAGCCCGCCTCTGTCCGGCAGGCGACCGACACGACGGTGTTGCTGTCGGCCCTGTCGAACTCGAACTCGCGGCAGAACTCGCCGTCGGCGTTGCGGAACGACGCGATGGTCGCGATTTCGCCGCCCTCGATGGCGACCCTCTCGCCCGATGGCACCTCGTCCAGCGTCCGGGCAATGGCAGGCGCGCCAAGCGACGCGATGCTCAGCCCCGTTGCACCTTGACCACCGGACTGCTGCGAGGCGAAGTATCCACCCGCGAGACCGACTGCGAGGGCAAGACCCGCGGCGATGGCGGCAGGGCGCCAGGCCACCGGGGCCGAAGCGGGACTTCGGAACGGGACGACCGTCGCTGTGGCTGATTCCGCACCAAGCATTGCGCGCACCCGCGCTTCGAGGTCGGACGAAACCGGTTCAAGCGGGCGGCTTCGTCCAAGCTCGCCCAGCAGACTGCCGGTCGTCGCGAACATCTCGATCCGTCGCGCCAGCGCAGGATCCGCCGCCGCTGCTGCCGCGACCGCCTGCGCCGTCCCGGCGTCGAGTTCGCCGTCGGCATAGGCCATCAACGTCTCGTCCTCGAAATCCTGCTTGTTCATGCCACTACTCCTTGACCCCACCCAGACAACGGGCGAGGCGTCATTTTATTCCAAGCCGTTCCGCAAGTGCGGTCCGCGCCCGCGCGAGGCGGCTCATCACCGTTCCCTTGGGTATCCCGAGAACCTCGGCGGCCTCGGCATAGGACAACTCTTCGAAACAGACGAGAACGATGATCTCGCGCTGGTCTGCGGGCAGCGTCGCCAGCGCCTCGTCGGTTTTTTGCAGCATCAGAACCGCCTCGATGGTCCGCGCGCCATCGACGACTGCCGCCTCTGGCGTGTCCGTCACGTCGATTTCGACACCACGGGTAAGTTTGCGGCGGGACATATCGATCCAGGCATTTCTGAGGATGCGGAAAAGCCAGGGCTCTACCCGGGTGGATGTATCGTAGCGGTCCCGCGACGCGATGGCGCGTTCGACCGTCGTCTGGACAAGGTCGTCGGCGATATCGCCGTTGCGGCACAGCGAGAGCGCGAAGCGCCGGAGGCTTGGAAGCGCCGCGATGATATCCTGCTCGAATTCGTCCCGCATTTTCTGAAATGTGCTTTTCTATGGTAATTGACGAAATAACATCATCTTACAAACGTAAACCTTCTGAGCATGCCCGGCCAGAAAGGAATGAAGCCATGAAGACACCCCAGATGTTGATCGTTCTGTTCCTGTCATTTGTGGCGGCTCACAGCTTATTGCCACTGGTTGCGTCCGAGATGGGGCTTTCCGCGGCCTGGGCTGACGATGATGACGACGGCGGCGACGACGATGACGACGATGGCGGCGATAACGATGACGATGACAATGGCAGCTCATTCCGACGCGACGATGACGACGACGACGATGGCCCCCGCGCGCGCAGCGGCGGAGGCGGCAATTTCCTGAGGGACCTCTTCGGCGCGCCCCAACGCCAGACAACGCCACCCGCACCCGCACCCGCACCCGCCACACCGGCGCCGCCGCCACCCGTCAACGCAGCAGACGAGATCGTCGCGCTGGCCCTGTCCGAGGAAGACCTCGACGTGCTGACCGGGCAGGGCTTTCAGGTGGTCGAGGAAATCACCGTTCCCGATTTCTCGGCAATATCCCGACGACTGCGAATTCCCCCGGGATTGTCGCTTGCGGCAGCGCGGGAAGCAGTGCGTGGCCTGCCCACCGGCCAGGACGCCGATTTCAACCACTATTACCGTTCCGAGCAGGGATTTTCAGAAGATTGCAGTGGCAACGAGTGCCCTGCAAGGCTTGCCATCGGCTGGCCCATGTCATCGGAACGCGACAACGCCTGCGGCCGAAGTGTCGCCATCGGCATGATCGACACAGGCATCAATGAAGACCACGAGACCTTCGATGGTGCGCTGCTTGACGTAAGACGGCTTGCGGTCGAAGAGTTGGACGCCTCGCGCGCCATTCACGGAACGGCGGTCGCAGCGCTTCTTGTCGGTGACCCTGACACACGTTCGCCGGGACTGGTCCCGGGATCGCCCCTGATCGCCGTCGATGCCTTCTACAGGGTCGGCAGCGACGAGCGCGCAGACATCTTCACCCTGATCGAGTCGCTCGGCCTTCTGGCCGAACAGGGTGTCGGTGTCATCAACCTAAGCCTGTCAGGACCGCCCAACACGGTTCTTCAAGAACTGGTGGATCGACTGGTGCTGGACCTCGACATCGTCGTCGTCTCGGCAGTCGGCAACCTTGGCCCCAATGCGGAACCCGCGTATCCGGCGGCCTTTGACCCCGTGATCGCGGTGACCGCCGTTGATCGGAACGGAGAGGTATACCGACGCGCCGTAAGGGGCGACCATGTCGATCTCGCCGCGCCCGGCGTGGACGTCTGGACCGCAGCTTCGATCAGCGGTGCACGGTGGAAGACAGGGACATCCTTCGCGGTGCCATTCGTCTCGGCAGCCGCGGCGATCCTGCGCGAGTCGCGCCCCGAACTCGATGCGCCCGGCGTGGAAGCGGAGTTGAGGCGCATGGCCCTTGATCGCGGCGACCCGGGACCGGACCCGGTCTACGGCGCAGGTCTGCTCGACCTTGGCGGACTATGCGGCGACCGGAACTGATCAGACAGAAAATCGGAAGGCGTCGTTGAACGGGGGACTGTTGCAGTGTGGGTGGAACATGGCGCTGCCTTTGGCGCGCGATGGATGCCAACGGCCAGTGTGTCGATGTCAGGCTGACTGCCGGACGCGATGCAAAATCTGCGACAGTCTTTCCGCACAGGGCCATTGAACCTCTGCGGCTGCGGGCAACTGTCACCCCATGACCCTTTATCGGGCGCCCCAGGTGTCCGACAGACGATACCCCTCGGGCCAGGGATCAGAGGGGTCCAGCATGTGCTGGTGGATGCCGGTGATCCAGCCGCGCCCCGAAATTTCCGGGACGATGGCCGCGCGATCCCCTACCGTTGTCTCGCTGATGATCGTCCCCGAGAACGTCGATCCGATCACCGAACGCGCAGTCAGGCGGTCACCGGCCTTCATCACGCCGCGTGCATGCAGCAGGGCCATCCGGGCCGATAGCGCGGTGCCGGTGGGCGACCGGTCGACCTTGCCCGGCTGGATGGCCACCGCAGCGCCAGTCTCCAAGCCTGCCGCGCCTTCGACAAGTGGTCCCGCAAACAAGCAAAACGAGATATGACGCCAGTCCGGGTTCTCGGGATGGGTAAAGCCCAGTTGGTCATTGGCTGCATTCGTGATGCGGACCCCAAGCCTGGCGATGTCGTGCGCCTCGGTTTCATTCAGCGAAAACCCCAGCGCGGCCGCATCGACGACCACGAAACTGTCGCCGCCATAGGCCGTATCGACGGTCAGCGTGCCCATGCCTTCGACCTCGAGCTTTTGGTCAAGCTCGGCGGCGAAAGAGGGGACGTTCTGCACATGGATGCGTTCGGCCTTGCCGTTGCGGCATTCCGCCCGCACACGCACCAGCCCGCCGGGGGCTTCCAGCACCATGTGGGTTTCGGGCTCTTGCATGGGGACAAGTCCCGCATCCAGCAATACGGTCGAAACGCAGATCGAGTTCGATCCGGACATCGGCGGCGTGTCTTCTGGTTCCATGATGATCCAGGCGGCCTGTGCCTCGGGATGTTTCGGCGGTACCAGCAGGTTCACATGCCGGAAGACGCCGCCGCGCGGTTCATTCAGAACGAAATTGCGCAGGGTCTGGTCGCGCGCGATCCAGCGGCTCTGTTCCCAGATCGTGTCGCCCGGCGGTGGCAGGACGCCGCCGACGATCACGTCGCCCACCTCGCCCTCGGCATGGGCAGAGATCACGTGGACGGTCTTGGTCGCGCGCATGTCAGATATCCTTCATCAGACGCAGCGCGTCGTAGATCGCCGCATGGGTGTTGCGGGCGCTGACCGCGTCGCCGATGCGGAAGAGTTGGAAACGGCCGTCCTCGTTGCGCGTCACGGCCTGCGGACGCCCGTCGATCAGGGCGTCATGGTCGACCGCCCCGCTATTGGAGGACAGGGGCTTCAGCTCGAAGTAGAGATCGTCCAGCGGCAGGGTGCCGTAGTTCACGACGATCTGGTCATAGCTCTTTTCGCTCGTGAAACCACTGTAGTCCGTCCCGATCCTGGCCTTCAGACGGTTGCCGTCCTTTTCCACCGCCTTCAGCCGTCGGGTGACGGTAAAGGTCACGTCCTTGTCCTGCAGCGCCCGCATGTAAGGCACAAGGTTCATCGACATGATGTCCGGGGCGAAGGTCCGGTCGGGCGTCATGACTTCCACCTTGGCACCGGCATTTGCCGCGATTTCGGCGGCCATGAGCCCCGGATGATCGCCGCTTTCGTCATAGACCAGCACATCCTGCCCGGGCTTGACGTCGCCCGAAATCAGGTCCCATGCCGAGACCACAAGGGGCTGCTCGGCGCGATTTTCGTAGAGTCCGGTGTTCGGCAGCCCGCCGGTGGCGACAATCACCACGTCGGGGTTCAGCGCGGTCACGTCCCCGGCTTCGGCCCAGGTGTTGAAGCGGAACGCGACATCGCGGGCCGCGCATTGCGCCATGCGCCAGTCGATGATCGAGATCATCTCGCGCCGACGCGGGTTCTGCGCCGTCAGGCGGATCTGCCCGCCGGGATCAGGCTGGGCCTCGAAGACAGTGACATGGTGACCGCGCTCTGCCGCGACCCGGGCAGCCTCCAGCCCGGCAGGGCCGGCACCGATGATGACAACGCGCTTGCGGCTCTTGGCTGGTGCGATGTCGTGCGGCATCGTCAACTCGCGCCCGGTGGCCGCATTGTGGATGCAGAGCGCCTCGCCGGCGGCATAGATGCGGTCAAGGCAATAGGTGGCACCGACGCAGGGGCGGATGTCGTCCTCGCGCCCTTCGATGATCTTTTTCACGATATGCGGGTCGGCCATATGGGCGCGGGTCATGCCCACCATGTCCAAGAGCCCGGCCTGCACGGCATGGCGGGCGGTGGCCACGTCGGGGATCTTGGCGGCGTGGAAGGTCGGCATGCCGGTGGCCTTCTTCACCGCGCCTGCGAAATCCAGATGCGGGGCGTTCTTCATCCCCTGCACCGGGATCACGTCGGTCATCGCCGGGTCGGTGTGGATGCGGCCCCGGACCACGTTCAGGAAATCGACCATGCCGCAATCGGCCAGCCGCTTGGATATCTCGATGCCTTCCTCGGGCGTGATCCCGCCTGCCTCGGTCTCATCCGCCGTGTAACGCAGGCCGACGATGAAATCGTCCCCCACCCGTTTGCGAATGCCCGTCAGCACATCCATCAGCAGTTTCATGCGACTCTCAAGGCTTTGCCCGCCATAGGGCCCGTCGAGGTCATTGGTGAGCGGCGACCAGAACTGGTCCAGCAGGTGGCCGTAGACCTGCAATTCGATACCATCCATCCCGCCCGCCTTCATCCGCTCGGTCGCGTCGGCAAAATCGGTGATGATGCGCTCGATATCCCAGTCCTCGGCGCGTTTTGGAAAGGCGTGGTGCGCCGGTTCGCGGTGCATGGTGGATGACACCGATGGCAGCCATGCGCCCTTGTCCCAGCGGGTCCGCCGGCCCAGATGCGTCAGCTGGATCATCACAGCGCAGCCGTGATCATGGCAGGCATCGGTCAGCTGTTTGATCCAGGGCACCACCTCGTCCTTGTAGGCCAGAACGTTGTTGAACACCGGCGGGCTGTCCTTGGACACCGCGGCCGAGCCTGCCGTCATGGCCAATGCGACCCCGGCCTTTGCACGCTCTGCATGATAGGCGGCATAGCGCTGTTTCGGCATCCCGTCCTCGGGATAGGCGGGTTCATGACTGGTGGTCATGATCCGGTTCCGAAGCGTCAGGTGTTTCAGCTGATAGGGTTGAAGAAGGGGATCGTTGGACATGGGTGGGCCTCCTTGGCGGATGGTATCTCTATCTGCAAAATGTTCACATATGTCAAGTATAGGTTCACATATGTATATTCTGCTTGTGGCCACCATCAGGGCGGACTAAGGTCGATGCCATGGCGGCAATGAACGACACAGGCGCATCCAACGAAAAGAACACCGGCTGGCGCGGATCGCGCGAGGTCTGGATGGACGCCGCGCGACAGGCGCTGATCACTTCGGGCGTCGATGCGGTGAAGATCCAGCCGCTGGCGGGCCAGCTGCAAATCGCGCGCACCAGCTTCTACTGGTTTTTCAAGGACCGCGATGCGCTGCTCGATGCGCTGCTGGAAGAATGGGACGCCAAGAACACCGGCGCCTTCGTCGAGGCCTGCAGCGCCTACGCAGAGACCATTTCCGAGGCCGTCCTCAATCTGATCACGGTCTTCCACGATGAGACGCTCTTCGACCCGCAACTCGATTTCGCGATACGCGGATGGGCGCACAAGTCAGACGTGGCCGCGGCACGGGTGCACGAGGCCGACGAGGCCCGTCTCAAGGCGATCCGTGCGATGTTCCTGCGCTTCGGATTCGCCGAGGATGAGTCGGATGTCCGGGCGCGGACCGTCTACCTGACGCAGATCGGCTACATCGCAATGCAGGTCTTTGAGGCCCCGGCCGTGCGGATGGCGCGTGCATCCGGCTATGTGAAGACCTTTTGCGGCCAAGCGCCCAGCCCGCGTGAACTGGCGCGCTTTCATGCGCGCCTCAAGTTCGACCCGCCGGCCAATTCCCAAGGATACGCCGAAGGGTGAGACGAACGTCAACCATCCGGCCACTGTAGAAACAGCGCGCCACAGAAAGCGCCAGTTGCCGCCAAAGCGACCACAGGTTTCGTCCAGGTGCCCGTCGACGCTCGCGCGGCATGGGCGACCTCGAAAGCCTGAGCTTGCTCCGATAGCCCAAGCCACTCCATTATTGGCCCAAAAATATCCCGGGGGGCTGCCGCAGGCAGCGGGGGCAGCGCCCCCTCAAAGCCCGGCCAGTTGCGCCACGAAAGCCGCATCGCCGTCGTTGTAAAGCTCGGCCACCGCAACCTCGGGCGCCATCCAGAGAGGGACATGCCCCGGCTCGGTCGCGGGTCCGTGCGGGCGGACCGGACGGGCAAGGTAGATGTGGCACAGCTTCTCGGCCCAGATGTCGTATTCGGGCATATAGGCAAAGCGCCGGAAGCTGCCCAGCTTGCGGGGGGCCGTGATGCGCCAGCCGGTTTCCTCGAAGACCTCGCGGTGCAGGGCGGTCAGGGGATGCTCGCCCGGGTCGATGCCGCCACCGGGAAGCTGGATCTCGAAATGCGGGTCGCCCTGATAGGTCAGCAGCAGCTTTCCATCCAGCGGCAGGATCGCGTAGACACCGGGTCTCGTGCGGTAGCGCTGACCGGCGCGCGGCGTGTCGCCATACCGTCTGATCATAGCTCTCCCCCTTGGACCGCTGCTTGCCCCGCCTATATAGGCGCGGTATGCCAGCCCCTGACATGTAAGGAAAGACCATGATCACAGGCAACCAGATCGCCTGGGACGATACCGTCCTGCCGTTTCAACTCGACGCCTCGGACATCCGCGGCCGGGTGGCGCGTCTTGATGGCGTGCTGGAACAGGTCCTGAAGCAGCATGACTATCCCCCCATGATCGAAGGACTGGTGGCCGAGATGGCCTTGCTGACCGCCCTGATCGGCCAATCGGTCAAGCTGCGCTGGAAACTGTCCTTGCAGGTACGCGGCTCGGGTCCGGCCCGACTGATCGCCACCGACTACTATGGTCCGACCGAAGACGGTGAACCGGCCCGCATCCGTGCCTATGCCTCTTACGATGCCGATCGTCTGGACGAGGGCGCCGATCCTTTCAGCCAGATCGGGCAGGGCTACTTTGCCATTCTGATCGATCAGGGTCAGGGCATGACGCCCTATCAGGGGATCACGCCGATTGCGGGCGGGTCGCTGGCCGCCTGTGCGCAGACCTATTTCGCCCAGTCCGAGCAGCTTCCGACGCGGTTCGCGCTGACCTATGGCCTGTCGCAACTGGCCGGCAAGGGCACCCATTGGCGCGCGGGCGGGATCATGTTGCAGCATATGCCAAAAGCCTCGCCCGAGATGAAGGGTGACGGCGGGTCCGGTGAAGGCGGCCTGCTTGCGGCAGCCGATATCCTTGACGCGAACGAAGGCGAGAACTGGAACCGCGCGAACCTGCTGCTGGATACGGTCGAGGATCTGGAACTGATCGGCCCGTCCCTTGCGCCGACCGATCTGCTGGTCCGGCTGTTTCACGAAGAACGCCCGCGCGTTTTCGACGCCCAGCCGGTGAAATTCGGCTGTAGCTGTTCGGTGGAAAAGGTCCGCCAAAGCCTGTCGATCTATTCGGCCAAGGATATCGGGACGATGACCACGGACGACGGCACGGTCACCGCGGACTGCCAGTTCTGTGGTGCGCATTATGTCCTCGACCCCGAGACGCTCGGGTTCGAGGCCAAGGACGCCAGTGACTGACCTGCGTCAAAAGCTGGGTGACGCATTGTCCCGCAAGGGCGATGTGTCCTCGGACTTTGACCTCAATCCCGATGTGACCGTGCCGGACGGGCGGTTGACGCCTGCGGGGGTGCTGATCGGAATTTCAGCGGTGACCCGGACCGTCATCCTGACCAAGCGTTCGGCGCGGCTGAAACATCACCCGGGCCAGATCGCCTTTCCGGGGGGGCGGCAGGACCCCGAAGATGCCTCGCCCATCGCCGCAGCCCTGCGCGAGGCGCGCGAAGAGATCGGCCTGCCCCTTGGTCTTGTCGATGTCATCGGCACGCTGCCGCACCACCAGACAGTGACCAACTATCACGTCACGCCGGTTGTCGGCCTGATCCGTGACCGGTTCGACCACCTGCCCGAGACTGGCGAGGTCAGCGAGGTCTTCGAGGTGCCGCTCGACCATCTGCTCGACCTGCGCAACTACCGGATCGAAGGGCGGCATTGGCAGGGGCGCAAGCGATTCTACTATACCGTGCCCTATGGCCCCTATTACATCTGGGGTGCGACGGGCCGCATTTTGCGCAGTCTGGCGGAGCGGATGGCATGACGCGGGTCACCGGCGATTGGCTGACAGGTGTTGCTGCCCAGCGCGTTTGCGCGGTTTTGACCGATGCAGGCTATCAGGCCTGGTTCGTCGGGGGTTGCGTGCGCAATGCGCTGATCGGGCAAGATGTGCGCGATCTGGATCTTTCGACCAACGCGCGCCCCGAACTGGTCATGGAACTGGCCCGGGACGCCGGGATCAAGGTGGTGCCGACAGGGATCGACCACGGGACGGTGACTCTGGTGCTGGACGGGACATCCTTCGAGGTGACGACCTTCCGCCAAGACGTGGCCACCGATGGCAGGCGTGCGGTCGTGGCCTTCGCCGATACCATGATCGAGGACGCGCGCCGCCGCGATTTCACGATGAACGCGCTTTATGCGGGGCCGGATGGCGCGGTGGCCGATCCCTTGGGCGGGCTGCCCGACCTTTTTGCCCGCCGCGTCCGTTTCATCGAGGATGCCGACCGCCGCATCAAGGAAGATTATCTGCGCATCCTGCGCTTCTTCCGGTTCCATGCGTGGTATGGCGATCCCGAAGCCGGGATCGATGCGGATGGGCTGGCGGCCTGTGCCGACAACATCGACGGGCTTGCCGCGCTTTCGGCGGAACGGATCACGGCAGAGGTGCTAAGGCTGCTCGCCGCGCCTGATCCCGCCCCTGCTGTGGCGAGCATGGCCGCCACGGGTGCATTGGCGCAAGTTCTGGCCGGTGCAGAGGCGGGGGGTCTCGCGGTGCTTGTCCATCTGGAACAGGCGGCGGGCGTGCAGCCCGCGCCCTTGCGCCGACTGGCGGTGCTGGGTGGGCAGACCGACGGATTGCGCCTGTCCAAGGATCAGGCGCGGGAACTGGGGTTGATGATGGCCGAAGGTGACCTGCCCGAACTGGCCTACCGCCACGGGTTCGCGGCGGCGCGGGACGCGGCGTTGATCCGCGCGGCCCTTGCCGGTGGCAAGGTGGGCCATGATGACCTTGCCGCACTGCAGGATGCCGCCCGCAAGATCTTCCCGCTGACCGCTGCCGATCTGATGCCGGGCTTGCAAGGCGCAGCACTGGGCCGTGCCTTGCGGCAGGCCGAGGCGCGGTGGATCGCCTCGGGTTTCACGCTGACCAAGGATGACCTGCTTGGCTGACTATCTGCCTTTGATCGGCTTTGTCTTCTTCGGCCTTTTCTCGCCGGGGCCGAATGTGATCATGATCACCGCCTCGGGCGCGAGGTTCGGCTTCCAGCGCACGATACCGCACATTTTCGGCGTGGCGCTGGGCGTCGGTGTGATCGCCTTTGTGACAGGCATCGGTATCGGCACCCTTCTTGCCGCGCAGCCGGGACTGACGCTGGCCCTGAAAATCGTGGCGAGCCTCTGGATTGTCTGGATGGCCTACAACCTCTGGAACGCGGACCCCGCGAAAAGACGGGACCGCGAGAGGCCGTTCACCTTCATCGAGGCCGTGCTGTTCCAATGGATCAACCCCAAGGTCTGGGCGGTCGCGCTGAGTGCGACGGCCTATGTGGCCACGCTCGCGCCGATCCAACAGGCGAGCAGTCTTGCGGCGACATTCTCGACCGTCAACATAGGCGTCTGCATCTTCTGGGCGGTGGCGGGCAGTCTTTTGTCTTACTTGCTGACCAACCCCGTCGCCTGGCGCATTTTCATGCGGATCATGGCAATCGCGCTTGTCGGATTTTCGGTCCTTCTTTTTCTCTGACCGACTTGCTATAGCGGGTCTCTGTCCAGCGAGAGTCCCCCATGTTCGGCTTCTTTGAACGCCTCGTAGACCCCTATGGTCCCTACGCCGAGAACGACACGCCGCCCAAGCGGCTGTTTCCGTTCCTGCTGGAATACGCCCAACCCTTTCGCAAGGTCTTCTGGGTTACCGGTATCCTCTCGATCCTGATCGCCGTGATCGAGATCTGGCTGATCGCCTATCTGGGGCGGCTGGTGGATATTCTGGGCAGCGGCGGCCCGGCCGAGGTCTGGGCGCGCTACGGGCTGGAACTGATCCTTGTCGCCGTTTTCATCCTGACCGTGCGGCCCGTCATCCATGTGGTGCAGATCGCGCTCTTGAACAACACGATCCTGCCGAACTTCGGCACGTTGGTGCGCTGGCGGGCGCACCGTCATGTGCTGCGCCAGTCCGTTGGCTGGTTCGAGGATGATTTCGCAGGCCGGATCGCCAACCGGATCATGCAGACGCCGCCAGCGGCGGGGGCTGTCGTGTTCCAGACCTTTGACGCGATTACCTTTGCGATTGCCTATGTCGTCGGCTCGATCGTCATTCTGGCACAGACGGACCCGGCATTGGTGATCCCGCTGATGGTCTGGCTGATCCCCTATCTGTTCCTCGTGCGCTGGGTGCTGGTCCGCGTGACCCCGGCGTCCGAGGCGGCCTCGAACGCGCGCAGCGCGGTGACGGGTCGTGTTGTGGACAGCTATACCAACATCCACGCGGTCAAGATGTTCGCCCATCACGACCGCGAGGTGAACTATGCCAAGGAAGCCATCGAAGAGGCGCGCCGCACCTTCCAGTATGAAATGCGGCTTTATACGATCATGGACGCCGGTCTGATGATCCTGAACGGCCTGCTGATCATCGGCGTCGTCGGCTGGGCGATATGGCTTTGGATGCAGGGCACGGCCTCGATCGGGATGGTGGCGGTGGCGACGTCGCTGGCGCTGCGGCTGAATGCGATGTCGGGCTGGATCATGTGGGCGATGTCCGAATTCTTCCGCGAGCTGGGCGTGGTCAAGGAAGGGATGGAGACGATCGCCCAGTCGGTGGAACTGGTCGATGCGCCGGATGCCAAACCGCTGGAGGGGACCCAAGGTGCCGTCGAGGTGCGCGGGCTGACCCATCACTACGGCAAGCAGTCGGGCGGGCTGGACCGGATCGACCTGAAGATCGCCGCTGGTGAAAAGGTCGGGCTGGTGGGTCAGTCGGGCGCGGGCAAGTCCACCTTCGTCAAGCTGCTGTTGCGGTTCTATGATGCCGAGGGCGGGCAGATCCTGATCGACGGGCAGGATATCGCCAAGGCGACACAGGACTCCCTGCGCAGTTCCATCGGCATGGTCCAGCAAGACAGCGCCTTGTTGCATCGTTCGGTGCGGGACAACATCCTCTATGGACGTCCGTCCGCCACGGAAGACCAGATGATCGCCGCGGCCAAGAAGGCCGAGGCGCATGACTTTATCTTGGGGCTTGAAGATAACGAGGGCCGCAAGGGCTATGACGCCAAGGTCGGCGAACGCGGTGTGAAACTGTCGGGCGGGCAGCGCCAGCGGATCAGCCTTGCGCGGGTCATCCTGAAGGATGCGCCACTTCTGGTGTTGGACGAGGCGACCAGCGCCCTAGATAGTGAGGTCGAGGCCGCCATTCAGGAAACGCTCTATCAGATGATGGACGGCAAGACGGTCATCGCCATCGCGCACCGGTTGTCGACCATCGCCAAGATGGACCGGATCATCGTGATGGATCAGGGCCGCATCGTCGAAGAAGGCACGCATGACGCGCTGCTGGCGGCGAATGGACAATATGCACGGTTCTGGGCGCGCCAGTCGGGCGGGTTTCTGGGCCAGTAACGAAGGACAGGCATGCAACCGCAGAACTGGATCGATCCGTTCCAGACGGCAGACGGCCCGCCGCCGCAAAAGCTGTCGGCGTTCCTGAAGTGGTGCCTGAAGGGCAGTTTCGGGATCACGATCTTTTCAGGCGTCGTCTCGGCGCTGGGCGGTGTGCTCGAGGTTGCCGCGGCCCTGATGCTGGGGTGGGTGATCGACGCCGCCCTTGCCTCGGAGGTGACAGGGTTCTTTGGCGATAATCTGCTGCTCTTGCTGGGTGTGACGGCCTTCCTTCTGATCCTGCGGCCGATCCTGATGGGCTTTTCGGGGCTGTTGCAGTCGGTGGTTGTGGGCCCAGCCTTGAACACGCTGATCCTGTCGCGGCTGCATCGCCATTCCCTTGGGCAGGCGGTGAAGTTCTTTGACGATGATTTCGCGGGCCGCATCGCGCAAAAGCAGATGCAGGCAGCGCGCGCGGCAACCGATCTGGTCGTCGATCTGATCCACACCGTCGCCTTTGCGCTGGCGTCGCTGGTGGGCTCGGTGCTGCTGCTTTTTGCAATCGACTGGCGCGCGGCGCTGCTGCTGGCGCTCTGGTCGGCAGGCTACATCGCGTTGATCCGCTATTTCATCCCGCGTGTGCGGGAACGGTCGAAAGAGCGGGCGGCGAAACGCGCGATGGTGACCGGACAGGTCGTCGACACGATCACCAACATCAAGACGGTCAAGCTTTTCGCCCATGACGCACACGAGGACCGGGCCGCGATAGACGCCATGGACGCCTATCGCGCAAAGGCGGTGCATTTCGGCTGGCTGTCGTCATCGTTCCGGTTCTGGTTGATGGCGCTGGGCGGTCTGTTGCCGGTGATCCTTGTGGGCACAACACTCTATCTGTGGACCATCGGGGCCGCCTCGGCCGGTGAAATCGCGGCGGCGGGGGCGATTGCCCTGCGTCTGGCGCAGATGACCGGCTGGGTCAGTTTCACGCTGATGGGCATGTATGCCAACGTGGGCGAAATCGAGGATGCGATGCATACGCTGGCCCCCGCCCATACGCTGCGCGACAAGCCCGATGCGCATGTGCTGACGGTCAGCGCGGGGGCGATTGCGCTGGAGGATGTCAGCTTCAGCTATGGCGGCGGTCCGGGTGGGCTGGACGCCGTGTCGCTGACCATCAACCCGGGCGAGAAGCTGGGGATCGTCGGGGCATCGGGCGCGGGGAAATCCACCTTGGTCGCCCTGATCCTGCGGCTCTACGATACCGAACAGGGGCGCGTCCTGATCGACGGACATGACGTGCGCGACGTGACGCAGGAAAGTCTGCGCCGCCAGATCGGGATGGTCACGCAGGAAACGGCGATGTTCAACCGCTCGGCCTTTGACAATATCCGCTACGGCAAGCCCGACGCCACCGAGGCCGAGGTCCATGCCGCCGCGATGCAGGCCGAGGCGCATGAGTTCATCAAGGACCTGCGCGACCATCGGGGCCGCACCGGATATGACGCGCATCTGGGCGAGCGTGGCGTCAAGCTGTCGGGTGGCCAGCGCCAGCGCATCGCGATTGCCCGCGCCATCCTGAAGGATGCGCCGATCCTTGTGCTGGACGAAGCGACAAGCGCGCTTGATTCCGAGGTCGAGGCCTCGATCCAGACGGCGCTTGAGAGCATCATGGGCGACAAGACGGTGATCGCGATTGCGCATCGTTTGTCGACGCTGGCGCAGATGGACCGGATCGTTGTCCTTGACGGCGGCAGGATAGTCGAGGAAGGGACGCATCACGCGCTTCTGGCCCGGGCCGGGCTTTATGCGCGCTATTGGAACCGGCAGTCGGGCGGGTTCCTGAACCTGACGGACGCGGCGGAATAGATGCTGACAATCGAAAGTCTGACTCACCTCGGGTTGGGGCGTGCCTCGGACGGGCAATCGCTTTTGCCGCGCGTGCTGCCGGGGGAAGAGGTGGATGTGGCACAGGACGGCACCGTGCGGATCGTCACGCCCTCGCCGGATCGTGTCGCGGCACCCTGCCGACATTTCAAAAGCTGCGGAGGCTGCGCAATGCAGCATGCAAGCGATGGGTTTGTCGCTGGCTGGAAGCAGGGGATCGTGGAAAAGGCGCTTGCGGCGCGGGGGGTCGCGGCGGCGTTCCGTCCGATCGCGACATCGCCGGCGCAGTCGCGCAGGCGCGCCAAGCTGTCGGGCCGCCGCACCAAGAAGGGCGCGATGATCGGCTTTCACGCCAAGGGATCGGATGCGCTGGTCGAGGTGCCTGATTGCAAGCTCTTGTCCCCTGCCCTGATGGCCAGCTTTCCCGCGCTCGAGGCGCTGACCCTGCTGGCCGCCTCGCGCAAGGGCGAGATTGACCTGACGGTGACCGAGACGGATCAGGGGCCGGATATTCTGGTCGAGACCGAGAAAGAGCTGACGCCGCAGTTGCGGGTCGAACTGCCGGCGCTCGCGAACCGGTTCGGTCTGTCGCGGCTGCACTGGAACGACGAACCGGTCGTCACGATCAACCCGCCCGCACAGGTTTTCGGTGGCACGGCGGTTGTCCCGCCGCCAGGCGCCTTCCTGCAGGCCACCCGTCATGGCGAGGCGAGCCTGCTGGCGGCTGTGGAAGAGATCACCCAAGGCGCTGCCCGCATCGTCGATCTTTTCTCGGGCTGCGGCACATTCACCCTGCCGATTGCCAAACGCGCCGAGGTCCATGCCGTCGAGGGTGACAAAGCCATGCTTGCCGCGCTCGATCGCGGTTGGCGCGAGGGGTTCCAGCTGCGCCGTGTCACGACCGAAGCGCGTGATCTCTTCCGCCGCCCGCTGGAAGCTGACGAATTTCGCCACTTCGATGCTGTGGTGATTGACCCGCCCCGCGCAGGGGCCGATGCGCAGGTCGCCACACTTTCAGCCAGCGGGATCAAGACCATCGCCATGGTCTCGTGCAATCCTGTCACCTTTGCGCGGGATGCCCAGACTTTGATCAATGCAGGCTATGCCATGGGCTGGGTGCAGGTCGTCGACCAGTTCCGCTGGTCGCCGCATACCGAAGTTGTTGCACCATTCACGCGGAAGTGACGCAGTGGATGCGGGAATGCTTGCCCGAAACCGCTCTGCCATAGTATTCCTGACACAAGCGGCAAAGACCGCGTGGATTGGGCAGTATCGATGATTTCACGACGTACCATGCTGATGGGATCAGCGCTTGGCCTTGCGGGATGTTCCGCAGCATCAACCGAATATCGCGGACCAGAGGTCACGCGCATTCAGGTCTTCAAAGAGGCGCGGGTGATGCAGGTCATGCATGAAACCACGCTTTTGAAGCAGTATCGCTTCGATCTGGGCTTCAATCCTGTCGGACACAAGACGCAGGAAGGCGACGGCAGAACGCCCGAAGGGGCCTATCTGATCGACCGCAAAAACCCCAACAGTCGGTTTCACCTGTCGCTGGGCATCTCTTATCCCAACCGCAACGACATCGCGCAGGCCCGTGCACGTGGCGTCGATCCCGGTGGCGATATCTTCATTCATGGCACTCCGTCACGATGGATCGGCCAGCCCGACTGGACCTGGGGCTGTATCGCCGTGACGAATGAGGAAATGGACGAGCTTTACCCGATGATCGACAAGGGCACCAAGATCTTCATCTACACCTAGAACAGCGTAGGGATCGGGCGGCTTTCTGCGGGATCGCTGCCCATGTTGAGCGTCCACCAAAGCTTGCCGCCTTGTTCCTGATACCATGCGAACCCCATGAACCGCGCGCCGGGATCAAGGATCACGGCCCGTGTATCGGGTTGTGTCATCCACGCGGCAAGGGTCTGGGTCTCGCTTTCGAACGACTCGGATATGTTTTCACCCAGAAGCCGCCCCGGAAAGCCGACGCGTCGCGCGCGGTCAAGCGGGCTGGATCCATCCGAGCCGAAAAGCCATGGCCGGTTCTGAACCGCCATATCGCGGGAATGTGTGGCGGCAGCGGCATTCAGGCGCGGGTCAAGCTGAACCGGTGGGGCGCCTGCGGTCTGACGCAGGGCATTCACGCTGTCGAGCATCCGGAACTGGATCGCCGCCGAATCTGCCGGATCGATACGGTAGATGACCGGCAGCGGGTTCCCGTCAGGGCCAAGCGGCCGCCGGGCTGTCGTATCGCATGCTGCCAGCCCGACCGCAGCAAAACCCAAAAAGAACTCTCGTCGTAACATAAGGATAATACCCAAGGAGTTGTCAGTCCTTGCTTAGCGGGATTGCAGCGACACTTCAAACACACTCGGCGATCAACCGCGGTCCATGACGTTTGTGTGAATTGAAGTCGCGTCAGAGACACAATAGTTCTGAATAGGACCCCTTTATCTCTTTCGATGGAGAACGCCATGACCAATACTTTTTCACGCCGTGGATTTCTGGCTGCGTCGGCAGCGATGATCGGCACCGGTGCCGCCGCGCAGACCGCCGGTACCACTGAAATGGAAGAAAGCGTGCTGACCGGCGTGCGCCGCAATATCTCGAGCTTCCGGTCCCTCGACTGGCAGCCCTATTTCTCGAACCTGCGAAACGGTGCGGTCCTCGTCGATATCCAGTCACGCGCCCTGCACTTCTGGTCCGAGGACCAAACGATCTACAAGCTCTTTCCGACCAGTGTTCCCCTGTCCGAGGACCTGACCCGCACGGGGCGTACCGAAATCACCCGCCGGGTCGAAGGGCCAAGCTGGGCACCGACGCCGGCGATGAAAATCCGCAATCCGGAATGGCCCGACTTTATCGGACCTGGCCCTGATAACCCGCTGGGATCGCACGCATTGCATCTGTCATGGCAGTATTACCGGATCCACGGCACCCATGACACGCGCAAGATCGGCCGTCGTTCGTCGAACGGCTGCATCGGTCTCTACAACGAGCATATCGCAGAGCTTTACGACCTTACGAAGGTCGGCACACAGGTTCTGCTGATCTGAGGTCTAGCGCCGAAAGAAGTTGAAGATACTCCAGCGCCGCTTGGCGGGCACGGCAAGTTTGCCAGGCTCAGTAAAGACTGGTTCTGACCAGACATGGGCGCGTTCCATCAGTTCCTGCACCTGTTCGTCGGGATCGGGCCGTGCATCGGATGTGATGGACGCATCCCTGTGCGACGGCTGGCGGCGCGTCCTGGGATCGACGCCGCGCGGTTCGGCGCTGAGGTATTCGTTGGTTTCCGACACAAGGCGGGTCAGCACCTTGTTCAGATCATCGGTCGATGTCTGGCGGATCGGGCGGGTCTTGTCCTTGCGGCCAGTGATCACGTTCATCCATTCGCGCGCGGTCTGGATGCGTTCGCGCGGCAGAATCGCCATCGCCTGATCGATCGCTTCTAGGAATTCGGGATCGTATTCGGGAAAGCGCCCGGCAAGCGGTTCGCAGGGATCGGGGTTCTTTCCGGCGTATTCGGCCATGCGGGTCTGGCTGTTCGGCGGGGCCTCGCCGCTGATCAGGTGATAGAAGGTCGCACCCAGCGCATAGAGATCGCTGCTTGGGCCCTGCTTGCCACCGGAAAAATAGAACTCTTGCGGGGAATACCCATCCTTGACCACAAGCACGGCAGAGACGGCGCGCGTCTCGCGGCTGGCCTCTTCGCGCGCGGCACCGAAGTCGATCAGGATCGGGTTGCCCCATTTGTCGAGCAGGATGTTGTCGGGCGAGATATCGCGGTGCAGCAGATCATGCTGGTGCACAAGGTCGATGGCGTCGAGCACCTTCAGCAGCAGTTCCTTGACCTGATCCGGCGGCACCTGATCATAGCGGTCCTTGATCACGCTCAGCAGGTCGCGTCCGTCGATAAGGTCCAGCACCATATAGGCGGTGTCGTTGTCCTCGAAGATGCGGTGGACGCCGACAATGTTGGGATGCTTGAGCTTTGCAATCGCCCGGGCTTCGCGCATGAACATCTGCACGATGGCGCGATACTTTTCCTGATGCGCAGCGGACCGCACAAGGACATTGCGGCCTTCACGTTTGCAGAAGGCCTCGGGGTAGCATTCCTTGACCACGACACGGCGGTTCAGGAAGTTGTCTTGTGCCAGATAGGTAATCCCGAATCCGCCATTGCTGAGCGGCCGTTCGATCGTGAACTGATCGCCCAATAGCTTTGTGCCGCTTGGAAGCGCTTCACTCCCACTCGGCGGCACGACGTCCAGATCAGCATGCTTTGCAGCAGTCATTTCTTCACCACTTAATCGCGCCAGAACCAGCAGCCCGGCGCAAGTCTATACATTTACACAGATTTTCGAATATCCATAAATTACGGCTCTAATGAGGCAAATAACGCAAAAATGAAAGCGGCTTGCGGCGATATTGTAACCGGATCGAGGAATTTTCCGGTGCTTTCGCCTGCCCGCATTCGTCATGCTGTCCAGCCGGGGCGCTGACAGTTCGATTGTCGCTGGTCGAGAATCAGCTTTGCACGTTTGTCCGGGTCGTTTTCAGCACATTGCCAGCCGCGTCACAGATCAGACGCACCCTTCGCCCTTTGTACCAGAAGGTCAGACGCCATTGACCTGCGTCCGCGTCGACACCCGTTTCGGACAGGCTGGTGATCTCGCCCTCACGCATCTTCTGCGGCACTTCTTCCGGGGCCAGCCCCAGCAGCGGACCAAGATCGTGGGCATCGACAGTCGCCACGGTGCCGGTCAGGTCGACCTTCATCCCTAGTCCAGCCAACCCTTGAGATTGCGTTCGATCGCGCCGCAGAGCGCGTCGATATGCGCGGGTTCGTCGTTCAGGCAGGGAATATAGGTGAAGTGTTCGCCGCCTGCATGCTCGAAGCTTTCCTTGATCTCTTCGTTGATCTCTTCCAGCGTTTCGATGCAGTCGGCCGAAAAAGCGGGCGCGCAAACGGCGATGTTCTTGATACCGTCTTCCTTGGCAAGGCGCGCGACCTCTTCCACCGTGTAGGGTTTCAGCCATTCCTCGGGGCCGAAACGGGACTGGAAGGTCGTCACGATCTCGGTGTCGTCCCAGCCTAGACGTTCCTTCAGCAAGCGCGTCGTTTTCTGGCACTGGCAGTGGTAGGGGTCGCCTTCGCGCAAGTAACGCTCGGGCACGCCATGGTAGGAACAGACCAGTTTCTGGGGCCGCGTTTCGGCATTTTCGTAAGCGCGTTTAATGGATTGGGCCAGCGCCTCGATATAGGCGGGGTCGTCGTAGTAGGGTTCGACCACGCGGGCGATGGGCTGCCACTTTTCTTCCATCAGGGCGCGGAAGAACTGGTCATTCGCCGTAGCCGAGGTCGCGCCTGCGTAATGCGGATAGAGCGGGAAGAACACGATCTTGGTGCAACCGGCCCCGACCATCTCGCGGACCTTGGATTTGGTCGAGGGGTTGCCGTAGCGCATGCAGAAATCGACGCGCACATCGTCACCATAGCGTTCGACCATCTTCGCCTTGATCGCCGCGGTCTGCGCCTTGGTGATGGTCATCAGCGGGCTTTCGTCGGCCTCTTCGTTCCAGATCGACTTGTAGGCCGCACCGGACGAGAACGGACGTTTCGACAGGATCACCAACTGCAGAAGCGGCTGCCAGATCCATGCGGAATAGTCGATGACGCGCTTGTCGGACAGAAACTCGTTCAGGTAGCGCCGCATCGACCAGTAGTCGGTGCCGTCCGGCGTTCCGAGGTTGGCCACAAGGATCCCGACCCGCGCCGGCTTGATCGGCGGATGGTCCGCCTTTGCATGCACGGGACATACGGCGGGACGTTCCTCGGTGGTGTTCTGGGCATCAAACATTTTCATCGACCTTAGGTAGCGTCATTCCGGGGTGATTTAAATAAAATACGTCCCGGATCAAACTTTGGACCTATCAAGGGGCTTTTCTTGCGTGCCCAGCACATCGGCAAGCCGTGCAGTGGCGCTTCCGGGGCGCAGGGGTTTGGGCTGGCTGTCGTCCGGTGCCCAGCCCGTCAGCGTGATGAAGTCGAAGGTCGCATCGACGCGACCTGCGGCATTGCGGAAGTTTTCGGCGTAGATGCAGGCCGCCTTCGTCAGGACATCGCGGCGGGTCACTTGCTTGATCCTGTCGGTCAGCGCGTTGTTCTCGCCCATTTTGCGCAGGTCGTGCATCAGGTGAAAGGCATTGACGTAACTGGCGGTCAGCGGCGCGCTGTCGGCGACGGGCAAGGCAAAGCCCGCCCGTTGCAGAAGGCCGCCAAGGTCTCGGATTTCCCCCATCGGCGCGATGCGCGGCGAAAGCCCGCCGGTCACAAGCGCCTCGGCCTGACCAAGTGCCGCGCGCAATTCGTGCAGCGTCTGGCCCCCAAGGAAGGTGCAAAGCAGCAGCCCATCGGGTTGCAGCGCGTGGCGGCATTGAACAAGCTGCCCGACAGGATCATTCGCCCAATGCAGGCACATGGCATGGATCACAAGGTCATGGGCCTTTGGGGCAAGATCCAACCTGTCCTCATCGCTGATGACTGTCGCCTCTGGAAAGCGCGCGGCCCAGAAATCGGGAAATCCTGTCACAATCGCGATGGACGTAAAGGTTCTGTTAACCTCGTTCAGTCTTTCCTGAAGCGCGTCGGCCGCCTGTTCCTGCAGGAACAGCGCCTGCGTCTCGGCGCGGGCGCGGTTGCGCATCAAGGCTGCGCGGTCGGTGATACGGGGTGGGGTCATGCGGGTCATTTAGGGTGTATCCATGCGGTTGCAAAGCGTCATTCGCGCCATTTACCCGCTTGCTTGCGTGTCTTGCGACGCGCCGGTGGAGGGGGCGCAGGGGTTGTGTCCGGCCTGCTGGTCGCAGACAGAGTTCATCTCCGGACTGGCCTGCGACACCTGTGGCGCCCCATTGCCGGGTCAGGATGACGGGACCGTCGCGCAATGCGACGATTGCCTGACGATCGCGCGGCCCTGGGCGCATGGCCGGGCGGTGATGGGATACAGCGGTGTCGGCAGGCGGCTGGTGCTGGCGCTCAAGCATGGGGATCGCACCGATCTGATACCGACGCTGGCCGGATGGATGGCGCGCAAGGCGGCGTCGGTCGCGCCAAAGGGATGTCTGATCGTCCCGGTGCCCTTGCATTGGTCGCGGCTCTTGCGGCGGCGCTACAATCAGGCGGGCTTGTTGGCGCAGGGGGTCGGCAAGGCCCTGCACCGTGAGGTTTGTGTCGATGCCCTGCTGCGGCAAAGGCGGACCGCCGCGCTGGACGGGCATTCAAGGGACCAGCGCTTTGCAAGCATTGCAGGCAGCATCACAGCCAACCCCAAGCGTGTCGCCCTGCTGGGTGGCAGACAGGTCCTTTTGGTCGATGATGTCATGACATCCGGTGCCACACTTGCCGCCGCGACCGAGGCCCTGCAGGCAGCCGGTGCGGCGGAAGTTTCCATTCTGACACTGGCAAGGGTCGTCAAATCGCCTTAGGTTACGGCAAAGAGTGATCGGAGCCTTCCCCATGGCGCATGTCGAGATTTATACCAAACCCACCTGCGGTTTCTGCCATATGGCCAAGCGGCTTTTGTCGTCGAAAGGCATCAGCTTTGCCGAGGTGAATATCAGCGCGCAGCCCTCTCGTCGCGCCGAGATGATCCAGCGCGCGAACGGGCGCAGCACCGTGCCGCAGATTTTCATCGGCGGCACCCATATCGGTGGGTGCGACGATCTGATCGCACTTGAACGGGGCGGCAAGCTGGACGCGCTCTTGGCCGCATGAAGGCCGCGCTGCTGCAACTGACGTCAAGCGACTATCCGGCCGAGAACCTTGTGACCACCGCTGCGCTGATCGCCGAGGCTGCGGCGAAAGGCGCAGGGTTCGTCTTGACGCCAGAGGTGACGAACTGCGTTTCGCAGGACCGTGCGCACCAGCAGGCGGTGCTGTGTCCGGAAGGGGATGACCCGACGCTTGCAGGCCTGCAAGAGGCTGCCCTGCGCCATGGTGTCTGGCTGTCGATCGGATCACTGGCGCTGAAGACGGGGGATGCCGACGGACGCTTTGCCAACCGGTCCTTCCTGATCGATCCTGCCGGGCGCATCATCGCGCATTATGACAAGATCCACATGTTCGATGTGGCGGTGTCAGAGACCGAAACCTACCGCGAATCCGCCGGATATCGCCCCGGGGACCGCGCGGTGCTGGCCGATACACCCTTCGCCAGGATCGGCCTGACGGTCTGCTATGACCTGCGTTTCGCCTATCTTTACCGCGCACTGGCGCAGGCAGGGGCCGAGGTTCTGCTGGTCCCCTCGGCCTTTTCGCCCGTCACGGGGGCTGCGCATTGGGAAAGCCTGCTGCGGGCGCGGGCGATCGAAACGGGGTCTTACGTGCTCGCCGCCGCACAGACAGGCACACATGCCGCGCGATCGGGCAAGCCGCGCAAGACCTATGGGCACAGCCTCGCCGTGTCGCCTTGGGGCGAGGTTCTGCTGGACATGGGGGAACAGCCCGGCGTCGCGGTGGTTGATCTGGATATGGACGAAGTGGCAAAAAGCAGGCAACGTATCGCGGCCCTGCAACACGACCGACCTTTCAGAGGCCCTTGATGTCCAATCATTCAGACAGTCTTGCGGTGTCGCTGTTCAGCGAGATTCTGATGGTGGACCAGCTTGCCCGCGCCAATGTCGCCAAGGTCTTGCCCAAGGGAATGGAGCTGTCGCATTTTTCAGTTCTGAATCATCTTGCGCGGGTCGGGGCAGAACGCTCGCCGGCGCAACTGGCCAAGACCTTCCACCTGACGCGCGGGGCGATGACAAACACGCTGCACAAGCTTGAATGGGCGGGATGGGTCCATATCCGCCCCGATTGGGACGATGCGCGGCGCAAGATGGTGGCGATCAGCCCCTCGGGTCAGGCGGCACGCGATGCCGCCGTTGCCGCGATTGCCCCGATCATCGCCGATGTCGTCGCGAATATCGGTGAGGACAAGGTCA
>NZ_DAIPIW010000115.1:0-4926 GCF_036770585.1 Yoonia sp.
CGCCCCGGACCTGATCCGGGGCCTCGCAGTCCACTTCGAAAAGAGGTCCCGGGTCAAGCCCGGGACGGAATAGGATGATGACCCCCGAACTTACCGTCCTCGCCCTCGCCGGTCTTTTGCAAGGCCTCCAGTTCGTGCTGGTCTCGGTGCCCGCGAACCTCGAACTCGGGGTGGGCAAGACCGCCAGCCCCCGCGACCCCGACCGCCTTGGCAAACCGCTGATCGAGCAGGTCAGCCCAAAGACCGGCCGCCTTTTTCGCGCACTCAACAACCATTTCGAGGGGCTGATCCTTTTCACCCTCGCCGTGGTCGTCGTCACGCTCGGCGACAAGGGCACCGGCCTGACCGCCGCCTGCGCCTGGGCCTATCTTTGCGCGCGCATCCTCTATGTCCCCGCCTATTATTTCGGCTGGACGCCTTGGCGGTCGCTGATCTGGTTCGTGGGGTTTCTTGCAACCATGCTGATGATCGTGTCAGCTTTGTTCACATAATTCGCCCAACGTTTTGCCGACGTTGTGCCGACGCAACGCCGACAGCGAAAATCCTGAAGGAGACCACCCATGTCCAGCTATGACGTCATCGTAATCGGCGCCGGTCCCGGCGGCTATGTCTGCGCGATCCGCTGCGCCCAACTGGGCATGAAGGTCGCCTGCGTCGAGGGCCGCGAGACGCTGGGCGGCACCTGTCTGAACGTGGGCTGCATCCCGTCGAAAGCGATGCTGCACGCCACCCATATGCTGCACGAGGCGGAACATAACTTCGCGACCATGGGCCTCAAGGGCAAGACCCCTTCGGTCGACTTCCCGCAGATGCTGAAATACAAGGAAGAGACCATCGCCCAGAACACAGGCGGCATCGAATTTCTGTTCAAAAAGAACAAGGTAGACTGGATCAAGGGCTGGGCCTCGATCCCCGAGGCGGGCAAGGTCAAGGTCGGCGATGACCTGCACGAGGCCAAGCATATCGTGATCGCATCAGGGTCCGAACCAACCTCGCTGCCGGGCGTCGACGTCGACGAAAAGACCGTCGTGACCTCGACCGGCGCGCTTGCGCTGCCGAAGGTTCCCAAGAAGATGGTCGTGATCGGCGCAGGCGTCATCGGGCTAGAGCTCGGCTCGGTCTATGCCCGTCTCGGGGCTGAGGTCGAGGTGATCGAATACCTTGACGCCATCACCCCCGGCATGGACGCCGAAATCGCCCGCCAGTTCCAGAAGATGCTTACGAAACAAGGGCTTAAGTTCACACTCGGTGCGGCGGTGCAGGGCGTTTCGGTCAAGGGCGGCAAGGCCACCGTGACCTACAAACTGCGCAAGGACGACAGCGAACATGACATGACCGCCGACACCGTTCTGGTCGCCACGGGCCGCAAACCCTATACCGCCGGACTGGGCCTCGATGCGCTTGGGGTGGAAATGTCCGAGCGCGGGCAGATCAAGACGGATGCCCGCTATGCCACGAATATCAAAGGCGTTTATGCCATCGGCGACACCATCGCAGGCCCGATGCTGGCCCATAAGGCCGAGGACGAGGGCATGGCCGTGGCCGAAGTGATCGCAGGCCAGCACGGCCATGTGAACTACGGCGTCATCCCCGGCGTCATCTACACCCACCCCGAGGTCGCCAATGTGGGCGAGACCGAGGAAAGCCTGAAAAAACAGGGCCGCAAATACAAGGTCGGCAAGTTTCCCTTCATGGGCAACGCGCGCGCCAAGGCCAATTTCGCAGGCGAGGGTTTCGTCAAGATCCTTGCAGACGCGGAAACCGACCGCGTGCTGGGGGCCCATATCATCGGGCCCATGGCCGGTGACCTGATCCATGAAATCTGCGTCGCGATGGAATTCGGCGCCGCCGCCGAGGATCTCGCCCGCACCTGCCACGCGCATCCGACCTATTCCGAAGCCGTCCGCGAGGCCGCACTGGCCTGTGGCGACGGGGCGATCCACGCCTGACGGCCAAACGGGCCGCAAGGGCGCGGAACACCGAAAACCGCCAAGCTGCCGGAATCACTGGTCAAAACCGCAGCAGGATGTAAACTCTGCGTGAATGTAGCTGCGGAGGGGTCCCGCGCAGGCCTTTCCGGGCCTGCCCGCCAGACCCGACCCGCGTTTGATTTGAGTACGACATGTCGCGCTTTCTGGTTGCTCTTTTCGTCGGTTTGCTGCTGGCCAATTCTGCCAGTGCCTTTGGCGAAGGCACCGGATTGTTCGAGGACTTCGAATTCGTGGACAGGACCACGATCGAGGCGGCAGGCGAATCCGGCATAGCGCTGTGCTACAGCACAAATGACATCCGGTTGCTGGGCTTTACGATCTTCAGCGACATCTCGGGCTATGCCCTGGTCACCGAAGCCTGCGAAGGCGAGGTCGCCCGCAGACTGACGCCGGCAGACATGCAGGACCTGCGGGACAGCGGCCAGATCAACCCGACTGTTCCGCTGATCGCGCGCAATAGTCTCGATCGGAACCTGACCAACTACGGTCTGTGGGCGGCGATCATTCTGGGGCTGATCGCCGTGATCATCAGGCGGGCGAAGTCACTGCTCGGCTATGATCTGCGCGGCCCGTTGCGCCGCAAGACGACTCAGCGGATCATCAAGGCGCTGTGCCATGCCGGACAATGTGACGGCGTGATCGACAGCCACGATATCGCCCTGATCCGCAAGACGGCCGCACGGCTGACGCGGCGCGCGCTGCGCACGGCGGACATCGTCAAGGTCGCCGACAAGATCGACGCAAGGCTGACACCGCAAGACTATGTCGCCCTCGGCAACGGGCTGCGGGATGGCGAGAAGGACGTGATGATGCAGGCCGTTTTCTATCTGACCTTGCAGAACGGACGGTTGCTGCCTGCCGAATATGAATTCCTCACCAGTCTGGCCTATGGCATCGGGATGCCGGGCGAGGATTTCCGCCGCGTCATGAACGTCGCCCTCGGTGATCTGGACCTCTATCCGGCCCGCTAGCCTTTCAGCATGCGCAGGCCTTGGGTCGAATCCGTCCTGACCGCAAGGCGCAGCCCCGGTTCGTCACCCGCCTTGAGCGCGGCAAGGATCAGCTTGTGATGATAGGGCGGCTCGGTCCGGCGCAGACGACCATAGAGCGCCCGCATCGTCGGCCCCAGTTGCAGCCACACGGTTTCGGTCATGGCCAGCATCGCAGGCGCCTGCGCACGCAGGTAGAGCGTGCGGTGGAATTCGAGGTTCATCCGGATATAGGCCGTGGCGTCCTGCCGCTGGATGGCCTGGCTGACACCGTGGTTGATCGTCTCCAACCGGTCGATCAGCGCGAAATGCGCCCGCGGCAAGGCGCGCGAGGCCAGTTCCGGTTCAAGCAAAGCCCGCAGCGTCGCCAGTTCCTCGATCCGCTCGTTGGTCAGTTCCGGTGTCGACACCCGGCCTGACGAGGACAGAAACAAGGCGCCTTCGGCCACCAGCCGCCGGATCGCCTCGCGGGCGGGGGTCATGGATACGTCGTAGGTCTTGCCGATCCCGCGCAGGGTCAGCGCCTCGCCCGGAGGGATCTCACCATGCATGATGCGGGTGCGCAACGCGCGGTAGACACGTTCATGCGCGGCGGCGCTGCTGTCCTGAATACGCGGTGCAATCATGTGTCAAGTTGTGATCACAAATGCCGCGGCGGTCAATTGCCGAAGGTGAACCTATGCAAGCGGTCGCCGTTCTGCCGCAACCACGCGCGGTGGCGGGCATGGTCGGGGCAAAGCCGCTCGACGATGCGCCAGAAGGCGGGGCCATGGTTCATCTCGGCCAGATGCGCCACCTCATGCGCGGCGACATAGTCAAGCACCTCGGGCGGGGCCATGATCAGACGCCAGGAATACATCAGGGCGCCGTCAGTGGTGCAGGATCCCCAACGTGACCGCGTATCCCGCAAGGTGATCCGCGTATAGGGCCGCCCCAGCGCAGCGGCGTGGCGATCCGAAGCCGCAACCAGCGCATCGCGCGCCGCATTGCGCAAAAACGCCCGCAGTTGTGGCCCCGTAGGACGGGCCGCATGGACGGCAATCCCGGCATCGGTCAGCCGCACGCCGCGGCGATCCTGCGCCAGAACGGGACGCTCTTGTCCGGCGAACATGACCGTACCACCGACCTGCACCTGAACGGACGGCGCCAGCCCGCCAAGCTGCTTGCGCAACCATGCTTCCTTGCTTTGCAGAAAGGCCACGCCCTCGCGTTCTGGGGTCCACTGCGGCAAGGTCAGACTGACCCGCCCGTCCAGCCGCGACACCCGCAACGACAGCCGCCGCGCCTGCGCCGACCGGCGTAGCGTAACGGCAATCGGGGGGTTGCCAGCAAGCGTGTGACGGCCCATATCCAACTTCTCGCAAATCACGGTGCCAAAGGCTTTGACACGCCTGATCGCTTATGGCAGTTGGCACCGATCACCCGCAAGGGAAGACCGTAGTTTTTGAAGGGATAGCCATGCCTAAGGAAGAGTGGGGCACGAAGCGCCTTTGCCCCGAGACCGGCAAGCGCTTTTACGACCTGAATGCCACCCCGATCGTCAGCCCCTACACCGGGAAAGAGGTCACCATCGACACATCCAAGACCCGCACGATGGTCGCGGACGCCGAAGACGCACAATCCGCCAAGCTCAAGGATCTGGAGGATGATGAGGATCTGGTGCTGGATGACGACGACGATGACGACGTCGATCTGGGCGACGACATGCTGGAAGAAGATGACGATGACGACACCGTCTCGTTCGATGATCTGGCGGATGTCGCCACGGACAGCAACGACGATTAATTTGAAGGGCCGGGCGCGATTTCCACTTGATCTCGCCCGGTTCGCTGCATAGACAGCGGCACGCAGCGAAAGCTGCACGGATGGGGCCTTAGCTCAGTTGGGAGAGCGCTTGCATGGCATGCAAGAGGTCAGGGGTTCGACTCCCCTAGGCTCCACCAAAT
>NZ_DAIPIW010000116.1:0-2395 GCF_036770585.1 Yoonia sp.
TTGCTGGACAGTTGCATGTCCTGCGCGGTGATGACGATGACGCCCAAAGGCTCGGTCTACACCACACTGGAATACAAGGTGAACCTGACCGGGGCCATTCCCGTGGGCGGCGAGATTCTGGCGACCGGCATCATCGACCATGCGGGGCGCTCGACCGGGGTCGCCCATGGCGAGATCAGGGATGCCACGACAGGCAAGCTTTACGCCACGGGGTCAGCCACTTGTCTGATCATGAAACTGCGGGGCTAGAACATCCCGCGGTGCGGTCTGTCCGGTGACGCTTTCGTGGATCCGTTCGGACGGGTCACGGCCAATTCTTCGCTTCCACCGGATCAGCGCGACCTTCGCAAAGCCGCGCCAGCCGCCGACCGACGGCGCCGAGACATCCTGCACAAAGCGACCGCGCCAACCGGACGGCAAGGGCAGGCCGCAGCCCTCGAGCCGGTCCAGCATCCAGACCAGCGGGATATTGGCCAGCGGGCGGGCTGGCGGAAAGTGGCGGACCTGCCCGCCGACGTCGGCATGGTTGCCGCGAAACCAGACCTGTTCGACATGGGCGCTGGTCGTCGCATCCGTGGTCCACATGATCGGCTGATAGGCCACGCGCGTCTCGTCCATGCCCAGCGCGTGAAACCCGTGCCGGATATAGGGGCCAAGCGCATGGTTGTGAAAGCCGTGCCGCCCTTCGGAAAAGCGCCAGACGATCGGCAGGCGCAGGCCCAGCGCCTTGACGGTATCCCAGACGGCGACGGCCTCGATCTGCACGTCCTTGTGACAGTAATGGTCGCGAAAGGCGCGCGCGGCGTCACCCATCGCGCCCAGCCGATAGTGTCGGTAAGCCTGCGTGATCACCCGCTCTGTCGCGCAGTCGTGCTTGACCAGCCCCACCTGATCCACCGCCCCCGCCAGCGAGCGCACGGCATAGGCCCCGCGTGAATAGCCGATCAGCACGATCCGGTCGCCCGGGCGATAGCGACTGGCCAGCACGCCATAGGCCCGCGCGATCTGCCTGTTGATCCCCTTGCCGGTGATCACATCCCACATGTTGCGCCAATAGCGCCACTGGATGCCCGCTTCGTAGTGGATCGTCAGGTTGGCCCGCCGCCCTGCTTCGAGTAGCAGCTTGTAGGTTAGGCCGGCGTTGGTTTCCTCGCCCTCGGCAAGCGAGGACATGGTCCCGTCAAGAATGATCACATGGGTCGCGGGCCCCTTGCCGCGCAGGCCGTCCTCTTCGGTGCGGGGACGCCGCCCGAAGAGGCCGAAGACCCAATCACGCAGCGACACTGTCACCCTTCGCGCGCGCTATCGCCTGCCAGACGCGGTGCGGCGTGAACGGCATTTCCAGATCGCGCACGCCATGGTCCCAAAGCGCATCGACCACCGCATTGTTCACGGCGGCAAGCGCGCCGACCGTGCCTGCCTCGCCACAGCCTTTCATCCCCATGGGATTGTAAAGCGACGGCGTGCATTCCGTTGAAAAACCGATCATGGGCACATCATCGGGCCGCGGCATGCCGTAGTC
Organism: Yoonia sp.; assembly: GCF_036770585.1. Classification (GTDB taxonomy): domain Bacteria; phylum Pseudomonadota; class Alphaproteobacteria; order Rhodobacterales; family Rhodobacteraceae; genus Yoonia. The sequence continues at coordinate 1,523 of NZ_DAIPIW010000116.1, forward strand.
CATGAACGTTGCCGTGAGGAGTTGCCCGTCCTCGTCATAGACCACACGCTCGGTCAGCGCCTGCCCGATCCCCTGCGCCACCCCGCCATGCACCTGCCCCTCGGCCAGCATCGGGTTGATCAGGTTGCCGAAGTCATCGACGACCGTATAGCGGTCGACCTTCACCACGCCTGTCTCGGGGTCGATCTCGACCTCGGCGACATGGGCGCCATTGGGAAAGCTGCGGTTGTCCAGCTTGATGCGGGCGCTGTGCTTCAGCAGGTCTTCGCGTCCCGCCGCGCGGGCCATGTCGGCAACCTCGAGCATCGTGGGGGTCAGGTTCGATCCCGCGATGCGGAACCGTTCGTCGTCGAAACTGACGGCCGCTGCATCGACGCCCTCCTGCTCGGCCAGAAAGGCGGTGAAGGCGGTCACCATCGTCTCGACCGTGGCGAGTGTCGCGGTGTTCTGCACCGTCACCGACCGCGACCCGCCAGTGCCGCCGCCCGTCGCGATCAGGTCGCTGTCGCCTTGGATCACCCTGACCTTGTCGGCGGGGATGCCTGTCTGATCGGACAGGAACTGCGCATAGACCGTCTCGTGTCCCTGCCCGTTCGACTGGGTGCCGACATAGATCAGCGCACCGCCGTCCTTGAATTCGACCGTCGTCGTTTCTGCCGGATCCCCGAGGATGCTTTCGATGTAATAGCAAAGCCCCTGCCCGCGCAGCTTGCCCGCCGCAGCCGCGGCGGCTCGGCGCGCAGGAAAGCCTTCGCGGTCGGCCTCGCGCGCGGCGCTGGCCAGGACCATCGGGAAATTGCCCACGTCATAGGGAAGGCCCGTGACCGAGGTATAGGGAAACTGGTCGGGCCGGATGAAGTTCTTCAGCCGCAA
>NZ_DAIPIW010000116.1:2495-4796 GCF_036770585.1 Yoonia sp.
ACCATGCGATAGTTAGCATCAAAGGCAAGTGTTGCAGTCGTCGTCAGATCACGGCCCGCGTTGTCGGTCATCATCGCCTCGGACCGGTCCGACATCCAGCGGACCGGACGGCCCAGCCTGCGGGCGGCGAAGGCGGTGCAGAAGGTTTCGGGGTAGCGCATCGCCTTCATCCCGAAACCGCCGCCGGTGTCGGGGTTGGTCACACGCACCTCATCGGCGGACAGACCGAAGTGGTACATCATGTCTTTCTTGGGCACCCAGACGCCCTGCCCGTTCACCGCCACATGCAGCTTGCCGTCCGTGACTTCGGCATAGCAGCCGCGCGGTTCCATCGCGTTGACGATGACGCGGTTGTCCATCACCTGACAGGTCACGACATGGGCGGCACCGGCGATCGCGGCCTTGGTGGCGGCCTCGTCCCCCAGGCCCCAGTCGTAGGCGATATTCTGCGGGGCTTCGGGGTGGATCTGCGGCCCGCCGGTCTTGAGGCCCAGATGCACGGGCAGGTCGTCGATCTCGAGCATGATTGCCTCGGCGGCATCGCGAGCTTCGGCAAGGCTTTCGGCAACGATCATCGCGATCGCCTCGCCCACGTGCCGGACGCGGCCTTTCGCTAGGATGGGGCGTTCGGGTGCCGCGCCCTTGGTGCCATCGCGGTTGGTGACGACTGTCGCACCCAGTCCGATCCTCATGCCCGCGGCGATCAGATCATCCACGGTGGCGATCAGATGCACACCCGGCATCTCGCGAGCGTCGCTGAGGTCGAGATCCGTGATCTCGCCATGCGCAACGGTAGACCGCAAGAAGTAGCAATAGAGCGCGCCCGCAGGCACGATATCATCCACATAGCGCCCGCCGCCTGTGAGGAACCGCAGGTCCTCGACACGTGTCACGGATTGGGATTTGCCGAATTTTTCCATGATACCTCTCGCGCCTGTTGTGGTGGACCCTAGCGGGACGCCCCCCGTTGTCCAGCCCTTGCGGCTGTTTCGTCTTTACCGAAAGCCTCTTGCGTCGCAAGGTAGGCGACGAAGACCGCAACGGGACGGGTTGACCGATGGACCATGTAAAGTTCACCGCCATGAAGGATGGCGACAGGGAAGACTACGACTTCCTGACCAGGCATGAGGTGGAATATACCAAGGGCACGGCATCGCGTCTGCTCGCGGCCCTTGTCAGCCTCGAAGAAAGCCTGTCGGGCTACCAGATCACGCGGCTTGGCCATTCGCTGCAATCGGCGACACGGGCAGAACGTGACGGGGCCGATACCGACTGGATCGTCGCCGCCCTGCTGCATGACATCGGCGACATCTACGCGCCCTACAATCACGACGAATATGCCGCCGCGATCCTGCGGCCTTTCGTGCGCGAGCAGGTGGCTTGGGTGGTCGAAAAACACGGCGACTTCCAGATGATCTATTACGGTCACCACGTGGGCGGAAACCGGCACAAGCGCGACGCCTACGCGGGCCACCCCTATTTCGACGATTGCGCGACCTTCTGCGAACGCTGGGACCAAAGCTCTTTCGATCCGGATTACGACACCCTGCCGCTCGACCACTTCCGCGATCGTGTCGAAGAGGTCTTTGCCCGCAAACCCTATGATCCGGCAGTCATCCGGCCCGGTGTACGCGTTCCGCTGACACGCTAGGCCGCGCTGCCCCTTTCCCTTCGGACCCGCTTTCGCTATCTGCCTACGCAACTGTAGGAGACCGATCCAATGGCCATGGAAAAGACATTCAACGCCGCCGAAGCCGAGCCGCGCATCTACCAGATGTGGGAAAGCGCGGGTGCGTTCAAAGCCGGTGCGAACAAGTCAAAGGATGACACCTTCTGCATCATGCTGCCGCCCCCGAATGTGACGGGGCACCTGCATGTGGGCCACGCCTTCAACCACACGCTGATGGACATGCTGACCCGCTGGAAACGGATGCAGGGTTACGACACGCTCTGGCAGCCGGGGCTGGACCATGCGGGGATCGCGACCCAGCTGATGGTCGAAAAGGACCTGGCAGAGACCCAGCAACCCAAACGCACGGAAATGGGCCGCGAGGCTTTCCTGAAAAAGGTCTGGGAGTGGAAGGCCGACAAGGGTGGCGTGATCGAACAGCAGGCGCGGCGTCTGGGCGACAGCATGGATTGGGAGCGGTCGGCGTTTACGATGTCCGGTGCCGACAGCGCGCCAGAAACCGAAAAGCCCGGCAACTTTCATGACGCCGTGATCCGCGTCTTTGTCGATATGTACAAAAAGGGCCTGATCTATCGCGGCAAGCGGCTGGTCAACTGGGACCCGCATTTCGA
>NZ_DAIPIW010000045.1:0-16856 GCF_036770585.1 Yoonia sp.
CAATCGTGCCGATGTTCACGTGCGGTTTGTTACGTTCAAACTTTGCCTTAGCCATTGCACAGGGCCCTTAATAATTGAGGGGCCAAAAATGGCCCGTTTCGACATCGCGGGCCATGTATTGGGAAACGAAAGGGAAATCAAGCCTCGGTGTCACGCATCCTGTCACCGCGAAATTTTTTCGGCGGCAAATGTCGATTTCGCGAGGGACCGTTCGTCTGATAATCAGGACGGCAATGGTGCCGGCCCGATATCCAAGGATGAACCCCATGCAGTATATGTGTTTGATCTACTCTGCCGAAGGCACGGGCCCGCAGCCCGGAACGCCCGAATTCGGCGCCTTCATGCAAGCCTACGGCGCCTTTACCGCCGAGATGCGCGAAACAGGGCGATTCATCGCCGGTGACGCGCTGCAATCCATCGCCACGGCGACCTGCGTGTCGGTGCGCGAGGGCAAGACCATCGCCACGGACGGCCCCTTTGCCGAAACCAAAGAGCAACTTGGCGGCTATTACCTGCTGGAGTGTGAAAACCTCGACGATGCGCTGGCGCAGGCGGCCAAGATCCCGACCGCGACCTATGGCCGAATCGAGGTCCGCCCGCTGGTCGTCTGGGACAACTGAGGCGACATGGCGCCCCCCTTTTCTTCGGACCGGACCATCGCGGCGCTTGTCCGCGAGGAATGGGGGCGCATCCTTGCCGCGCTCACCAAGGCCTTGGGCGATCTGCAACTGGCCGAGGATTGCCTGCAAGAGGCGGTCAGCCGTGCCCTTGTCCGCTGGCCCGAGACGGGCATCCCCGACAGCCCCGCCGCATGGCTGATCCGGACCGCCCGCAATGCCGCCATCGACCGCATCCGCCGCGAGACACACTTTGCCGCCGCCCTGCCCGAACTGACCCTGCTGGCCGAGACCGCCGCGGATGCAGCGGACCCCGAAGCAATCCCCGACAAACGGCTGGAGATGATCTTTACCTGCTGCCACCCCGCGCTGGAGGAAAAGACCCGCATCGCCCTGACATTGCGCACGCTGGGGGGCCTTTCGACCGAGGAAATCGCCGCCAGTTTTCTCGACACCCCCGAGGCGATGGCCCAGCGCCTTGTCCGCGCCAAGCGCAAGATCAGGGAGGCGCGCATCCCCTACCGCGTGCCGCAGGACGCCGACCTGCCCGCGCGGATGCAGGCCGTTCTGGTGGTCGTCTACCTGATCTTCGCGCAAGGCCATGGCGCCACCACCCCCAAGGCCGCCCAGCTTTCGGCCGAGGCGATCCGGCTGGGCCGCATCCTGCACGGTCTGCGCCCCGATGATCCCGAGGTCGCGGGGCTGCTGGCGCTGATGTTGCTGACCGACGCGCGCAAGGCAGGCCGCACCGATGCGAAGGGCGGCTTTCTGCCGCTGCAACACCAGAACCGCCGCCGCTGGGACCGCGCGCGTTGCGCCGAAGGCGACGCGCTGCTGCGGCGTACCCTTTCGCGGGGCAGGATCGGTCCCTACCAGCTTCAGGCCGCGATCAGCGCCTGCCACGCCACCAGTCCGACATGGGAGGCGACCGACTGGTCCGAGATCGCCGCGCTCTATGCCTTGCTGTCGCAGATGACACCGACGCCCGTGGTGCGGCTCAACCATGCGGTCGCCCTGTCCTATTGCGGGAAACTGGCCGAGGCCCTTGGCCGTGTCGCAGCCTTGCAAGACGACCCTGCCATGCGGGATTACCAGCCCTTTCACGCCGCCTTTGCCGATCTTGCCGCCCGCGCGGGCGATATTCCACTTGCCAGAACCCACTACGCAAGGGCCATCGCCCTGTCGTCCAGTCAGGTCGAAAGGTTGTTTTTGCACAAGGCAAGTGACAGTCTGGGACCGTGAAACAAGAAAAGGGACGGCCATGACGCTGGGTGCATTTTCCGTCAGCCTGAATGTCGCGGATATCGCGGCGTCCCAGGATTTCTACGGCAAGATCGGCTTCACGCAAATCGGCGGCGATGCCGATCAGGGCTGGCTGATCCTGCGGAACGGCAACACGATCATCGGTCTGTTTCAGGGCATGCTCGCGGCGAACACCCTGACCTTCAATCCGGGCTGGGACCAGCAGGCGCGCAACCTCGACGACTTCGAGGATATTCGCGACATCCAGCGGCGGCTCAAGGCGGAAGGCCTGACCTTCGTGGCAGAGGCCGACGAGACCACAAGCGGCCCGGCCAGCTTTATCCTGATGGACCCGGACGGCAATCCGGTGCTTTTCGACCAGCACCGGTGAATTCCGCATCCTAGCTGATCGCGCCTGCAATCCGTGAGGTGTCGATCCACCGGTTGGCGCAGGTCAGGCCGAGGTCAAAGGTGCCGTCTAGGCGAAACGGTTGGTCTTGGGGAACCCGTAGGGCGGGCGTTTTCCGACGCCGGCCCGCGCGCCTTTCCAGTCGGTCATGTCGGGTTCGGTGCGGGTCTTGCCGCCGCCCATCGGCCACGACAGCCCATCGGCCCAGTTGAACGTGGTCAGGTCCGACAAGCCGCCGTCCAGTTCCAGCATTCCCTGACGCCCTGCGGCTTTCTTGTATTTCTGGATGCGCACGCCCTTGCCGCGCGCCATTTCGGGCAGCTCTTCGACGGGGAACACCAAGAGCTTGGCGTTCTCGGACACCACCGCCACATGATCGCCCGCCACGACCTTGCAGATCTTGGCCACCGTATCCTTGACGTTCAGCACCTGCTTGCCCGCACGGGTCTGGGCCAGCACCTCGTCCGAGGCCACCACGAACCCGTCGCCTTCGTGGCTGGCGACGATCAGCTTTTCGCCGGGCTTGTGGATCAGGATATCCACGATCTCGACATCATTGGGCAGGTCGATCATCAGGCGCAGCGGTTCACCCATGCCGCGCCCGCCGGGCAGGTTGGTGGCGGCGACCGTGTAAAAGCGGCCGTTGGCACCGAAGACCAGCAGTTTGTCGGTCGTTTCGGCATGGAAGATGAAACGCGGCCCGTCGCCGTCCTTGAACTTCAGCTCGCGGTCGAGGTCGAGATGCCCCGTCATCGCCCGCACCCAGCCCATTCGGGAACAGACGACCGTCACCGGCTCGCGTTCGATCATCGCCTCCAGCGGCACCTCGACGATTTCCTCGGCCTCTTCGATCAGCGTGCGGCGGGCACCGCCTGCGCTTGATTTGCCGAACACCTTGCGGGTCTCGCGCAGCTGCTCAGCGATCCTGGCCCATTGCAGGTCTTCACTGTCCAGCAGGTCCCCGATCTCGGCGCGTTCCTTCAGCAGGGCGTCGCGTTCGGCGATCAACTCCAGCTCTTCGAGACGGCGCAAGGACCGCAGGCGCATGTTCAGGATCGCCTCGGCCTGCACCTCGGACAGCGAAACCTCGGGGTCGGCATCCGGTTTCAGCGGCGAGACATAATCCCGCTCCGAGGTCGCGCGGACATGATCGACCGCCCAATCCTCGGCCATCAGCGCGGCCTTTGGGTCGTCGTCATAGCGGATGATGTCGATCACGCGGTCCAGATGCAGAAAAGCGATGATGAAGCCTTCCAGCACCTCAAGCCGGTGGTCGATCTTGTCGAGACGATACCGGCTGCGGCGGATCAGCACCTCGCGGCGGTGGTCCAGAAAGGCGCGCAGCACCTCTTTCAGGGAACAGACCTTGGGTGTCACCCCGTCGATCAGCACGTTCATGTTCAGGCTGAACCGCGTCTCGAGGTCGGAATTGCGAAACAGCATCCCCATCATCACCTCGGGATCGACCGCGCGGGTGCGGGGTTCCAGCACGACGCGGATATCCTCGGCGCTTTCGTCGCGGACATCGGCCAGCAGGGGCACCTTCTTGGTCTGGATCACCTCGGCCAGCTTTTCGATCAGCTTGGACTTCTGCACCTGATAGGGGATCTCGGTGACGACGACCTGCCACTGGCCACGGCCCAGATCCTCGACCTGCCATTTCGCGCGCAGGCGGAACGACCCGCGACCGGTGCGATAGGCCTCGGCGATATTCTCTGGCGGTTCGACCAGCACGCCGCCGGTGGGGAAATCCGGGCCGGGGACATAGTCCAGCAAGGTCTCGTCCCGCGCATTGGGGGCCTTGATCAGATGCAGGCAGGCGCCGATCAATTCGTCCAGATTATGGGGCGGAATATTCGTGGCCATGCCCACCGCGATCCCGCTAGAGCCATTCGCCAGCAGGTTCGGGAAGGACCCGGGCAGGACAGCGGGCTCTTCCAGACGACCATCATAGTTGGGGCGGAAGTCGACGGCGTTCTCGGACAACCCTTCCAGCAGCGCCTCGGCGGCGGCGGTCATCCGCGCCTCGGTATAGCGGCTGGCGGCGGGGTTATCGCCGTCGATATTGCCGAAGTTCCCCTGCCCGTCGACCAGCGGATAGCGGACGTTGAAATCCTGCGCCAGACGCGCCATCGCGTCATAGATCGCGGCATCCCCGTGGGGGTGGAAATCCCCCATCGTGTCGCCGCTGATCTTGGCGGATTTCAGAAAACCGCCACTCGGCGACAGACGCAGCCGCGACATCGCATAGAGAATCCGGCGATGCACCGGCTTCAGCCCGTCGCGCGCATCCGGCAGGGCGCGGTGCATGATGGTGGACAGCGCATAGGTCAGATAGCGGTCGCCGATGGCGCGCCGCAGCGATTCCGTCACATCATTGGGGCCCAGTTCGGTGCCTGTCTCACTGCTCATGGCAGTGGTTTAGCGGCGCGGATTCATGGCGTAAAGCGGCTATCTTTCCGCCCCCGGGCCGCAAGAGGCTTGCGCGCTGCCCAGAGCCGCGCCAAGAAGCTGACATGACACAGAAATCCATCCTCATCACGGGCTGTTCGTCCGGCATCGGCTATGACGCGGCGCATGGGTTGCGGGCCAAGGGCTGGCGCGTCTTTGCAAGCTGCCGCAAGGCCGAAGACTGCGACCGGTTGCGCGCCGAAGGGTTCGACAGCCCGCTGATCGACTACCGCGACCATGCGACCCTGCGGTCCGGCCTCGAGGAAGTGCTGGCCGCGACGGGCGGCACGCTGGATGCGCTTTACAACAACGGCGCTTACGCCTGCCCGGGCGCGGTCGAGGACCTGCCGGTCGAAGCCTTGCGCGAAATCTTCGAAACCAATGTCTTCGGTTATCACGCATTGAACCGCATGGTGATCCCGGTGATGCGGGCGCAAGGACACGGGCGGATCATCAACTGCTCGTCCGTGCTGGGATTTGTCGGGCTGCGCTGGCGCGGGGCCTATGTCGCGACGAAATTCGCGCTCGAAGGGCTGACCGACGTGCTGCGGGTGGAAATGGCGGATACACCGATCAAGATCATCCTGATCGAGCCCGGACCCATCGCCGCCAGGATCCGCCAAAACGCGATCCCGCATTTCGAGAAATGGATCGACTGGAAGAACTCGGCCCGCAAGGACCAGTATCCCGAACTGATGAAGCGCCTTTACGAGGACACCGGCCCCGACCGGTTCCAGCTGCCCCCCAAGGCGGTGACGGCGAAGATCGCGCATGCGCTTTCGGTTCCCAATCCGCGCCCGCGCTACTACGTGACCTTCCCGACCTATCTGATGGGAACACTGCGGCGCATCCTGCCGACGCGCTGGCTTGATGCGGTCATTTTGCGGGTATAGGGTTTTCTTCCCCGATGACCCTGCTACATCGCGGTGAACACGTTTGAAGGACCAACATCATGGCGAGCGATCCGCTCTTCTGGCTGATGACCGTTTCCGTCCTGATCGTCCTTGGCATCCTGCTTTGGGGCGTCGGGACCTTCGGCAAGGGCGGTGACTACAACCGCAAACACGCCAACAAGATCATGCGCTGGCGGATCGGCGCGCAATTCGTGGCCGTGCTGCTGATCCTTCTGTTTGTCTACCTGCGGGGGAATGGCTGAGATGGTTGTCCTGAACAAGATCTACACCAAGACCGGCGACGACGGCGAGACCGCCCTCGGCAATGGCAGCCGCGTGGCCAAGCATTCCTTGCGGGTGTCATCCTACGGCACCGTGGATGAAACGAACGCCACTGTCGGCTTGGCCCGCCTGCATGCGGAGGGCGAAATCGACGCCCAGCTTGCGATGATCCAGAACGACCTTTTCGACCTTGGCGCGGACCTCTGCCGGCCCGACATGGAAAGGGACAGCGAGGCGGGATATCCCGTCCTGCGGATGACCGAAGGACAGGTCGCGCGGCTGGAATCCCAGATCGACGCAATGACCAAACTGGTGGAACCGCTGCGCAGCTTCATCCTGCCCGGTGGGTCGCCGCTGGCCGCGCACCTGCATCTGTGCCGGACAGTGTCACGCCGGGCCGAACGGCTGACGGTCGAACTGGCCACGATGGAATCGGTGAACCCCGCGGCGGTCAAATACCTCAACCGGCTGTCGGACTGGTTCTTTCAGGCCTCGCGGATCGCAAACGGGAACGGCACCAAGGATGTGCTGTGGATTCCCGGGGCGAACCGCTAACCGCCCGAACCTGACGTTCACGTCAAGAACGTGGCGTCCGTGACCCGCCCCGCGTCGATTTTGCACTGTTTTCGGTCCCTGCCCCGCGATAACAACGTTTCGAGAATGAAACAGAATAGATTCTTGGGAGAGATACGCACATGAAGGTCCTTGTACCCGTCAAGCGCGTGATCGACTACAACGTGAAGGTCCGCGTCAAGGCGGACGGTAGCGGTGTCGATCTTGCCAACGTCAAAATGTCGATGAACCCCTTCGACGAAATCGCCGTCGAAGAGGCGATCCGCCTGCGCGAAGCGGGCAAGGCCGAAGAAGTCGTCGCCGTGTCCATCGGCGTCAAACAGGCGCAGGAAACCCTGCGCACCGCGCTTGCCATGGGGGCCGACCGTGCGATCCTCGTGGTTGCCGCTGACGATGTGCACACCGATATCGAGCCTCTGGCCGTAGCCAAGATCCTTGCCGCCATCGTCAAGGAAGAAGCGCCCGGTCTGGTGCTCTGCGGCAAGCAGGCGATCGACAACGACATGAACGCAACCGGCCAGATGCTGTCGGCCCTGCTGGGCTGGAGCCAGGCGACCTTCGCCTCCGAATTGGACGTGGACGGCGAGCACGCCACCGTCACACGCGAAGTCGATGGCGGGTTGCAGACCATCAAGGTGAAACTGCCGACCATCGTCACCGTGGATTTGCGCCTGAACGAGCCGCGCTATGCCTCCTTGCCGAACATCATGAAGGCGAAGAAAAAGCCGCTGGATGAAAAGACACCGGCAGATTACGGCGTCGATGTCGCGCCGCGCCTGACCATCGTCAAAACGACCGAGCCCGAGGCCCGCAAGGCCGGGATCATCGTGAAATCAGTGGATGAACTTGTCGAGAAACTCAAAGAAGCGGGGGCTGTGTAATGGCTGTTCTTCTGATTGCCGATGTGACGAATGGCCAGTTGTCGACCGACGCGGTGGCCAAGACCCTGACCGCTGTCGCGCCTCTGGGTGACGTGCATGTGCTGGTTGCCGGACAAGGCGGTGACGCCGCCGCTGCCGAAGCCGCGACACTGACCGGTGTCGCCAAGGTGCTTTTCGCCGAGGACCACGGCTTTTGTCACACGCTGGCCGAGCCGGTGGCCGACCTGATCGTCGAGCTTGCCGGCGATTACACGCATATCGTGGCACCCGGCACGTCGGACGCAAAGAACGTCCTGCCGCGGGTCGCGGCCAAGCTGGACGTCATGATGATCTCGGAAGTGACCGCGATCGTCGATGGCGAAACGTTCGAGCGTCCGATCTACGCAGGCAACGCGATCCAGACCGTCAAAACGGGGGACGCAAGGAAAGTCATGACGATCCGCACCGCCGGTTTCGATGCGGCTGCCGCTGGCGGGTCCGCATCGGTCGAAAAGATCGGCAATGCGGCGAACGCGGGCCTGTCCGAATGGGTCGAAGACAAGGTCGCCGCCTCTGACCGCCCTGAACTCACCTCGGCCGGGGTTGTTGTCTCGGGTGGGCGTGGCGTCGGTTCCGAAGCCGACTTTGCCCTGATCGAGAAACTGGCCGACAAGCTGGGTGCCGCTGTCGGCGCATCGCGCGCCGCCGTTGACAGTGGCTATGCCCCGAACGACTGGCAGGTGGGTCAGACCGGCAAGGTGGTCGCGCCTGATCTTTACGTCGCCGTCGGCATCTCGGGTGCGATCCAGCACCTTGCGGGGATGAAGGACAGCAAGGTCATCGTCGCGATCAACAAGGACGAAGAGGCCCCGATCTTTCAGGTGGCAGACTACGGTCTGGTCGCCGATCTGTTCGAGGCCGTGCCGGAACTGACAGACAAGATCTGACCGGATCGACCACGCGATCACAAAGGCCCGCGCACCCCGCGCGGGCCTTTTGCGTCAAAGCGCATAGAGCCTTTCACGCAGCACCGGAATAAGCTGCTGTGCCGCCTCTCGGTGGCAGGCGGGGCCCAGCATTTCCATCGCCGCCTGACGTTGCGACGGGGGATAGACCATTTCCTTGATCCCTTCCGACAGCGCCTCGCGTGAGGGGACAACCTCAAGCACATCGCGCACCATCGGGCGCAAGCCTTCGATCATCGACTGCGTGATGAACAGCGGTTCGGCCTGCAGGTGATTGGGGTGCTGCGACCAGCGCTGATCCGAAAGCGGCCCATCCGAGAACCACATCAGGATGACGTTCTCGCCAATGGCGCCCAGCAGGGTCCGCATCCGCGCCAGCCAGGCATCGCGCAATTCACCCACCACCGTTTCGAACCGTTCGATCGAGGTGGCGTGCAGCACGCCCAGCATATGCCGCGTAAAAGCAAAATCGGAAAAATCCACGTCGTGATAGATCGCCTCGAGCACGGTCGAGGCGCGCAGAAACCGGTCATTGCGGCGCGGGTGGACGGAATAGAACCTGTTGGACAGCACATTCGCGCCCATGACCTGCACCACCGTCATTTCCGCACCCCGGCAGACATCCAGCACCGCCGGATCGCCGAGGAAGGCATCGATGCCGCCGTTCACGCAGCCAAGGTTCACGCAAGGCTGCCGCATCGCCTGTTCCACCAACATCGGGAACGGACGCTTGATGAACTTGCCATAGGTCGCCGTGCTGCCCAGAAAGGCAAGATAAGGCTGATCGAGCCTTTTGCGCGGCCCCCGGAACAACATGCGCGAATCGCCATAGCGGCAGGGCGCGTAGCTTAGCCCCTCTTCTTCGATCTGGTCTTGTTTCACGTCAGCCCCCGTTTGTCGGAATTCCGCATCAGCATCGGGCAAGAGGTTTGACAAAATCCTAACACCTGCCGCGATGCAGCCTTTTCGCGGCCGTTGCGTCTTGAAGCTGCCCTGCCCAAATGCCTATGCTGCGGCAGATCACGAAGGAAACAGCGCATGGCAATTCAATCGGTGGGCATCGTCGGGGCCGGTCAGATGGGCAACGGCATCGCGCATGTCTTTGCGCTGGCGGGCTACGAGGTGCTGCTCAACGATATCAGCGAAGACGCCATCGCCGCCGCCATCGCGCTGATCGACAGCAACATGGACCGGCAGGTCGGCAAGGGGCTGATCACCGAAACCGCCAAGGCCGAGGCGCTGGCCCGCATCGGATCGACCCGGAAACTGACCGATCTGGGCCAGACCGACCTGATCATCGAGGCCGCGACCGAGCGCGAGACGATCAAGACCGCCATCTTCGAAGACCTCGTCCCGCATCTGAAGCCGGACACGATCCTGACCTCGAACACCTCGTCCATCTCGATCACGCGGCTGGCCTCGCGCACGGACCGGCCCGAGAAATTCATGGGGTTCCACTTCATGAACCCCGTGCCGATCATGCAGCTGGTCGAACTGATCCGCGGCATCGCCACCGACGAAGAGACCTTCAGGGCCTGCCATGAAGTGGTCGAACGTCTGGGCAAGACATCCGCCACCGCCGAGGATTTCCCCGCCTTCATCGTCAACCGCATCCTGATGCCGATGATCAACGAGGCGATCTATACGCTCTATGAAGGTGTGGGGTCCGTGCAGTCCATCGACACCTCGCTGAAACTGGGGGCCAACCACCCGATGGGGCCGCTGGAACTGGCCGATTTCATCGGGCTGGACACCTGCCTTGCGATCATGAACGTGCTGCACGACGGTCTGGCCGACACCAAATACCGCCCCTGCCCGCTGCTGACGAAATACGTCGAAGCCGGCTGGCTGGGCCGCAAGACCAAGCGCGGGTTCTACGACTACAGGGGCGAGGTGCCCGTGCCGACACGGTAGGGGGTGCTTTTGCGGCGCAGTGCGGGTCTGTGCATGCGCGGCGGATGAAGGGTTTGAACCCATGTTGACCGCCCGAATGTCGGCCTCATGCCAAGACCCAGCAAAACGGGGAGGGGAAGTTGACGCAAATTCATGGGAGTAGGGATTGTGGGAATTCCCCCAAGAACCTGTTCGTTCAGGATGTCTCTGTCGCCATGGAACGTGGAGAAGCAATGCCAGAGGCATTCAGCCAGGATGTGACGTGGGAGCATCCTGAAACTCGGCTGATCTCGGGAAAGAACGCTCTTCTTGAGCATATTGCATCTCGACCCGAACCCACCTCGATCAAGGTTCTGCACGCTATTTCGCACGGTAAGGTCGGTGCCGCGAACGGCGAAGTGACGTTGGCGAACGGGGATACGCGACGCTTCTGCCATGTCTTCGAGTTTACAAATACCAAGGCAAACTGCATTTCAGCCATCAAACGCTACGGCTGATCAAGCCATTGGCAGCTTCGTCCCGTCAACCCGCCTTTCCCGTCAGTCGCCTTCGCCGAACTTGTCGTTCACCAGATTCTCGATCGCCTCGGCCAGTTCCTCGGCCTGCGGGCCGCTGGTTTCGACCTCGATATACGTTCCGATCGACGCGGCCAGCATCAACAGGCCCATGATGCTGTCGCCACTGCTGGTCTCGCCGTCCTTGCTGACCTTCGCGTCGGCATCGAAGGCCTCGACCACCTCGACCAGCTTGGCCGAGGCGCGGGCGTGCAGGCCCTTGATGTTCTGGATCCGAAGCCGCCGCATCGTCATCTGGGAAGTCCGCCTTGATGGCTGTTGATATATTTATGCGCCGCTGCAATCGCCGCATCCACAGCATCCGGCACCGAGAGATGGCGCGTTTTCGCCAGCTTGATCAGCATCGGCAGATTGGCCCCATAGAGGATACGGCGATTTTCCGGGCTACAGGCCCGCAGGGACAGGTTCGTGGGCGAACCGCCGAACATATCGGTCACGATCACCACACCGTCGCCGGTGTCCACCGCATCGGCGGCATCGCAGATCTCGTCCTGTTTGGCGGCGCGGTCGTCTTCGGGGCCGATCTTGATGCTGACCATCCCGGGCTGGGGACCGACGACATGTTCGACCGCTGCGAGGTATTCCTCGGCCAACCTGCCATGCGCCACGATCACGATACCGATCAACCGTTGTGTTCCTTACTCACCTGCGCCGCAATACGTTCCAGCTCGCGATGCCGTTTAGACACATGCCAGCCTGCTTGTGCAAGGGCTTCCGCCATCTGTTCGGTGATCGCCACCGACCTGTGACGCCCGCCGGTGCAGCCGAACCCGACCGAGAAATGCGCCTTGCCCTCTTCGCGATAGGCGGGCAGCAGCAGTTCCAGCAAAGACCGCGTCTGATCAAAAAACGCCGCGAAACGCGCGTCCCCCGAGACGTAGGCCGCAACCCGCGCGTCATGACCGTCGAGGGGGCGCAATGCGGCGTCCCAATGCGGATTGCGCAGAAAGCGGCAGTCCAGCACCATATCAAGGCCGCGCGGCAAGCCGCGTTTGTAGGAAAACGACTGGATGCTGACGGCAAGCTGTCCCACCTCGCCGGTGGCGAACCAGCGCCCGATTTCGGCCTTCAGGTCATGCGGCGAATAACCGTCGGTGTTGATCAGGATGTCCGCCTTGGCGCGCACATCGGTCAGCATGGCGCGTTCCTTGGTGATCCCTTCCAGCGGCGTGCCATCAGGGGCAAGCGGGTGGCGCCGCCGCGTTTCGGAATAGCGCTGGACCAGCGCGTCCTCGCTGGCGTCAAGGTATAGAACCTGTGCCAGCGTTCCGGCGCGGCGTGTCAGTTCCGCGATGCTTTCGGCCAGCGCCGAGACGCCGAAATCGCGGTTGCGCACGTCAAGACCCAACGCCAGCGGGCGCTCGGGCGGGGGGCCGTCCAGCAGGCGGGGCAACAGTGACAGGGGCAGGTTGTCGATCACCTCGTAGCCCAGATCCTCGAGCGCGCGGATCGCCGTGGACCGGCCCGCACCCGAAGGGCCGGTGACCAACACCACGCCGGGCGTCACACGCGCTGTCCCAGATTTCGGCATGTTCATCGCTCGCTCCAACCGGCCTTGAGCAACTGCAAAAGTGCTGCCTGCCAGTGTGGGGTTTCTCCACGACAGATCAAGGGCAGGTCGCATCCCATCAGCGTGATAGAGTGTCGCTGTGGCAATCGCGCCTGTTCGGTCCGGTCCAGATCGACGACGCAGACGACCCGCGCACGGGCCACGTGATCGGCCTTCAGGATGCCGATCCCGCGCGCCTCGATCAGCCCGGCGATGGTCGCCACCGGTGTCACCTCCAGTCGGCCATCCACAACCTGCAACCGCAGGCGGTCATCCCCGACCAGATCGCAGCCCAGCGCCATCAGCGCCAGCGCCAGATCGGACTTGCCCGCCCCCGAAGCGCCCATGATCAAAAGCGCCCGCCCCTGCCAGCTGACCGCCGAGGCATGGAGGGTGTCGGACATCGGAACGGGCTGAGACTAAAGCGGCAGACCCACCACAAACCGCGCTCCCAGCGGCTCGGATGTGGGATCGGCGGTTGTCGGACGGATATTCTCGGCCCAGATCACGCCGCCATGGGCCTCGACGATCTGTTTCGAGATCGCAAGACCAAGGCCAGAGTTGTTGCCGAACTGACCAGAGGGGCGCTCGGAATAGAAGCGCTGGAAGATCTTGGTCAGCGAGCCTTCGGGGATGCCCGGGCCGGTATCCTCGACCACCGCCAGCACGCGATTCTGCCGGGTCCGCGCCCAAAGACGGATCGCGTCGCCATCCTCGCAGAAGGAAATCGCGTTGGTGATCAGGTTGACGAAGACCTGCGCCATGCGCCCTTCCAGCCCCTGCACCATGATCGGCGTGCTGGGCAGGTCGGCGACAAACTCGACCCCGCGCAAACGGGCCTCCTTGCCAAGGAATTCGACGATGTTGTTCAGCATCTTGACGAGGTCGAAGGCCTCTTCCTCTTCCATCACCAGCTCGCTGTCGAGGCGCGAGGCGTTCGAGATATCGCTGACCAGACGGTCAAGGCGTTTCACGTCGTGTTCGATCACCTCCAGCAGCTTTTCGCGCTGGTCGTCACGGCGGGCCACGCGCATCGTGCCGACCGCGGACCGCAGCGAGGCCAGCGGGTTCTTGATCTCATGCGCTACATCCGCGGCGAATTGTTCGTTGCTCTCGATCCGTTCATAGAGCGCGCGCACCATCCGGCGCAGCGAACCGGACAGGCGGCCGATCTCGTCGGGGCGCGCGGTGAAGTCGGGGATCCGCACACGCTTGGGCGACAGTTTCCTTGCGTTGCGTTCCTGCGTGGCTTCGGCGGAGGTGGCAAGCTGCGCCAGCGGGTTGGCGATGGTCGAGGCCAGCACAAGACTAAGGCCGATGCTGACCAGCACACCCACCATGAAAAGGCGCAGGTATTGTTCGCGCTCGCGCTTGACGAGGTTGGCAACCTCGCCCGCGGCGGTGGTCACGGCGACGACACCGACGGCCACGTCATTGCGCAGGATGGGCGTGACGACGATAAAGCTGGTGTCGCCGGCGACCTCGGCCGCGATCAGGCGCGTTCCCTGTTCAAGCGCAAGCGGCGCATTGCTTTGCGCCAGATCGAAGAGCGTCGGCAGGGTTGCCGGATCGGCGGCGAAGGGGGCGGTGATCACATTCGTGATGCCGTTCCAGATCCCGCTCAGGAAGTCCGTGATCGTGGTCTCGCCGGTCCGCTCGTCCAGGGCGGCGGTCTCGGCCGCGCTCATCTGGCCCTGACGGCGGGCGATGACACTGCCGTCCATGGCGAAGACCGCAACCTCGACCCCGCCGCGCAGCGTCAACCCCGCCAGCGTCTGCGCGGCATTGATGCCGTCCGCGGTCGCGATATTGACGGGGGCAAGCGCGGGAAGCTGCGCTTCGAACACATCGGCAATCAACTGTGCCTCGTTCACCAGCCCATTGGCGCGCTGGAAGGCCAGACTGTCGCGCGACGGGCTGAGATAGAGCACGCCCGCAATCAGCAGAATCAGGGCGATCAGGTTGAAGATGACGATCTTGCGGGCAATCGCCGAATTCCGCAGCGCCAGAATCCGACCGAGCCGGCCGATCCGCGCGTCTTCTTCCCCGTCCTCGACGATTTCGGGGTTGACCCAGTCTTCGCCAAGCAAAAGATCGGGGGTCTGCGCAGCACGCCGCACAGATTTAAGGTCGCGCACATCTATCTTGGGCGCTGCCGTCATGCCTTACTCTTCACTTTTCACTCTTCGTTGTAGCGATACCCGATACCGTACAGCGTCTCGATCGCCGAAAACTCTTCATCCGCATTCCGCATCTTCTTGCGCAGCCGCTTGATATGGCTGTCGATGGTGCGGTCGTCCACATAGACCTGATCGTCATAGGCCACATCCATCAGCTGATCGCGGCTTTTCACGAAGCCGGGGCGCTGGGCCAGCGCCTGCAACAGCAGGAATTCGGTCACCGTCAGGGATACGTCTCTCCCCTTCCATTTCACTGCATGGCGCAGCGGATCCATTACCAACTCACCGCGGACCATCACCTTGGTCTCTTCGGTCTCTTCGATGTCTTCCCCGGCGATCGCGTCCTGACGACGCAAGAGCGCACGGATTCGTTCCACCAATAGACGCTGTGAAAATGGCTTTTTTACGTAATCATCCGCGCCCATTCTAAGGCCGAGCACTTCATCGATCTCGTCATCCTTCGAGGTCAGGAAAATGATCGGCATCGCGGTCTTCTGGCGCAGGCGCTGCAACAGGTCCATGCCGTCCATGCGCGGCATCTTGATGTCCAGCACCGCCATGTCCGGCATACGCTTGTTGAAGGCATCCAAAGCGGACTGGCCATCGTTATAAGTCTCGACCTCAAAGCCCTCCGCCTCGAGCGTCATGGCCACGCTCGTCAGGATATTCCGGTCGTCATCGACAAGAGCAATTCTGGACATTCAATGTTTCCCTGATAGCTGAATGGCTTATACTTCGATATGCGCACAATTGTTGAGTGTTTTGAAGAACCGAATCAACACTTAACAACGCACCCGCCACAAAAATGCCATAATTGGCCGATTTTCGCCGCTTCCCATGGCAAACTTGCTGCATCCTGCCAAGGGCTCTCGGATGGTTGCGCTAACATGAATTTGGTTGCGCTAACTGTTGGAATGAAGGCTACCAGCCTTTGAAAACTTGGTGCAAAAGAGTGGTCTATCGCAGGCCATCCCGGCCTGCCGCAGAGGAGCGAGACAATGGACCACGGCACGGTCAACCCATCGATGAAGCTTGAACACCAAGGCATCACGGGGCTCGCTTATGTCTATTACAACCGCTCCGAGGCTGAATTGCAGGAAGCCGCCGTCGCCGCCGGTGAGGGTGTCAACGGCAAGGGCGGGACGCTGCTTGTGACCACGGGCAAGCACACGGGGCGGTCCCCCAAGGACAAGTTCGTCGTCAAGACGCCCGAGGTCGCGGAGACGATCTGGTGGGACAACAACCCGCCGATGGACCCCGCGAAATTCGACGTGCTTTACGCCGACATGCTGGCGCATATGAAGGGCGGCAGCTACGACGTGCAGGACCTTTTCGGCGGGGCCGACCCTGCGCATCGTCTGGACGTGCGGGTGATCACCGAACTTGCCTGGCATGGCCTGTTCATCCGGCACCTGCTGCGCCGCCCGGATGCGGCGGAACTGGCAACCTTCACCCCCGATTTCACCGTCATCAACTGCCCCAGCTTCAAGGCCGATCCCGCAAAGCACGGCTGCCGGTCCGAGACGGTGATCGCGCTGAACTTCGCGCGCAAGCTGATCCTGATCGGCGGCACAGAATACGCAGGGGAAAACAAGAAGTCGGTCTTCACCCTGCTGAATTACCTGCTGCCCGAGAAAGGCATCATGCCGATGCACTGCTCGGCCAACCACGCGCCGGGCAATCCCGTTGATACCGCCGTCTTCTTCGGCCTGTCGGGCACCGGCAAGACCACGCTCTCGGCCGATCCGACCCGCATCTTGATCGGCGACGACGAACACGGCTGGTCCGAGCGCGGCACCTTCAACTTCGAGGGCGGATGCTATGCCAAGACCATCGGCCTGAACCCCGAGGCCGAGCCGGACATCTACGCGACCTGCACGATGCCGCACACGGTGATCGAGAACATGGTCCATGATCCCGAAACGCTGGCGCTGGATTTCAACGACGACAGCCTGACAGCGAACATGCGGTGTGCCTATCCGCTGCACTTCATCCCCAACGCGTCCGAGACGGCGCTGGGCGGGCACCCCAAGAACATCATCATGCTGACCTGTGACGCCTTCGGCGTGCTGCCGCCCATCGCGCGGCTGACACCGGCGCAGGCGATGTATCACTTCCTGTCGGGCTTCACCTCCAAGGTCGCGGGCACTGAGCGTGGCGTAACCGAGCCGGAACCGACCTTCAGCACCTGTTTCGGCGCGCCCTTCATGCCGCGCCGCCCCGAGGTTTACGGCAACCTGCTGCGCCAGAAGATCGCCAGCCACGGCGCCACCTGCTGGCTGGTCAATACCGGCTGGACAGGCGGTGCCTATGGCACCGGCAGCCGGATGCCGATAAAGGCCACCCGCGCACTGCTGTCCGCCGCGC
>NZ_DAIPIW010000045.1:16956-20195 GCF_036770585.1 Yoonia sp.
GGCACCGGCAGCCGGATGCCGATAAAGGCCACCCGCGCACTGCTGTCCGCCGCGCTTGACGGGACGCTGATCGAAAACCAGTTCCGCAAGGACCCCAACTTCGGCTTCGAAGTGCCGATGACCTGCGAGGGTGTCGACGACCGCCTTCTGAACCCGCGCGAGACATGGGCCGACAAGGACGCTTACGACCGTCAGGCCGCCAAACTGGTCGAGATGTTCAGCGACAACTTCGCCAAATACGTCCCTTACATCGACGATGACGTGAAGGCCGCTGCCATCGGCTAGGCCCCGCGCAATGAACCCCGAAGCCCGCAGCGGTCGACAAACCGCTGCGGGCTTTTATCTTTGCACCATGCGCCACCTGATCGCCGTTCTTCTGCTGGTCACGCTTGCCCTGCCCGCGCGGGCCGGGATCACGCGCGGGGCGGATGTGCTGGCCCTGACCGCCGGTGTCATCTGCGCGCCCGAGGCCACAGGCTTTCGCGACGCCCCCGATACGATCCTTGGACGGACCCATATTCTCGACCGGATGCCCGCCTTCGCCGCCGAAACCCTGACCGTGCCGGCCGTCCTTGGTGTCGGCTTCGGCGTGCGGGTGCAGGCGGCCGAGGGCATGGGAACCGATCCCCTGATCGTCACCCTGACCCATCCACCGATGGGCGAGGCCGGCGTGCAGCGACAATCCTTCGACAGCACCATCAGCGGGCAAGGGCCAAACATCGTCTTCTACCAGTTCGACTATCCTTACGAGCTGGTCACAGGCCAATGGACCTTCGAGGCGCGGCGCGGTGGCGATCTGGCCTACCGCGTGGTCTTCGACGTGGTGCCCCCACAGGCGGTGCCAGAGCTTGCCGCGCTCTGCCGTGACCGCGACCTCATGTCCTAGCCCATGATCCCGCGCCGGATCAGGTTCAGGCCCGCGACCGTCAGCACCAACAGCGTGACGTTGCGGAACCGCTCTTGATCGAAGCGATCCACAAGTTTGAACCCCACCCACATCCCCAGCAGCGCAGGCAGCAACAGCGCGCCGGACAGCCAGACCGTCTCGGCGTTCAGAATACCCGAGCGCAGATGCCCCAAGAGCAGCATCACCGACCCAAGCCCGTAGATGACCCCCTGCACCGCCATCTGTCGCTGCTTGGGTGTTTCCAGCGCAATCAGGTAAAGCACCGTCGGTGGTCCCCATGTGCCCGCAAGCCCGCCCAGCGTGCCCGAAAGGAAACCTGCGGCCCACTCGAAGGGGCGGCGCGTCCGCGGGGAAATCTTCGGCCGCCAGCCGACCAACTGGATCAGGCTGAGACCGACCACCGGCACGCCCAGCACGAAGTATAGCGCATCGGGCGGCAGGGCGCGGACGAATTGCGCTGAAATCAGGATCATCACGCAGACCACAAGGGTATAGCGCCAATGCTCGGCCAATGCCGACAGCGCCTCGGCCCGGCCAGCACGCAGGACCTGCAGGCCATTGCTGAACACGATCGGCAGGATAATCGCCGCCAGCGCGATATCGGGCGCAATCATGATGCCCAACCCCGAGATCATGATCAGCGGCATCGCGAACCCGACGGCACCTTTGACAAAGCCCGCAAGCAGCGTCACACAGACAGCATAGACGAACAAAGCGGGGCCGATCAGATCGAAAATGGCAGTCATAAGCCCTCTTACGTCATTGCCAGCCCGGCGCCAGTGCAATTTTCGTTGCGACACTTTTGTGCGCGGCATGAATTAATCGTGAATGATTATTGCGCTGCGACTGCAAACACTCTATCCCTGCCCAAGTGATTTGAAGGGAGTCGCGATATGCCGCATGATGGTCAGGACATGACATTGAACCGGAACCCCTTGCTGGCGGACCTTCTGTCGCTGACCGCAGCGGCGCTGCCCCCCGTGGCGCAGGTGCTGGCCCGCGCCAAGGCCGCAGTGCGCGCGCTTGTCACTGACGGTGACCGCATCTCGGGCGCGCTGATCGAACAGCACCAGACCGCCGCCCACGGCCTTGCGTGGCTTGCGACCTACGCGCAATCGCTGGAACAGATGCAGGCCTGGGCCGAACGCCTGCAAGTGGATGGCAAATTCGGCGAGGTCGAACACCTGATCCACCAGATCGCCTTTGGCGAATACCTCTGGCAAATCTACGGCGGCATCCCGATGAGCCAGGGTGAAATCCTGCGTCTGCAGGACATCGGCCTGACCCAAGACGACATGCGCGCGCTGATGACCCCCGCCGTGATGACCCTGACGCAGGACGGCAACACGCAGGCCGCGCGGATGCGCCTTGTGGACCTGATGCAGGACCAATCGGCCAATATCACCGTGGGCGCCAGCGGTCTGGATGACGAACTCGAGATGATCCGCGAACAATTCCGCCGCTTCACCATCGACCGCGTGGAACCCCACGCCCACGACTGGCACCTCAAGGATGAACTGATCCCGATGGAGATCATCGCCGAGATGGCCGAAATGGGCGTCTTCGGCCTGACCATCCCCGAAGAATACGGCGGTTTCGGCCTCTCCAAAGCCTCGATGTGCGTGGTCTCGGAAGAACTGTCGCGCGGCTATATCGGCGTGGGTTCGCTTGGCACACGGTCCGAGATCGCCGCCGAACTGATCCTTTGCGGCGGCACCGAAGCGCAGAAACAGAAATGGCTGCCCCGGATCGCATCCGCCGAAACGCTGCCCACGGCGGTCTTCACCGAACCCAACACCGGATCGGACCTCGGCAGCTTGCGCACCCGCGCGGTGCGCAACGGCGAGGACTGGATGATCACCGGCAACAAGACATGGATCACCCATGCCAGCCGCACCCATGTCATGACCCTGCTTGCCCGCACTGATCCTGACACCACCGACTATCGCGGCCTGTCGATGTTCCTGGCCGAGAAAACCCCCGGCGACGAGGCCAACCCCTTCCCCACCCCCGGCATGACCGGCGGCGAGATCGAGGTGCTGGGCTATCGCGGCATGAAGGAATACGAACTGGCCTTCGACGGCTTCACGGTGAAGGGCGAGAACCTTCTGGGCGGCGAGACAGGCCGCGGCTTCAAGCAATTGATGCAGACGTTTGAATCCGCCCGCATCCAGACCGCCGCCCGCGCGGTCGGCGTGGCACAATCCGCCCTTGATGTGGGGATGCAATACGCCCGGGACCGCAAGCAATTCGGCAAGCCCCTGATCCACTTCCCGCGCGTGGCGGGCAAGCTTGCCATGATGGCGGTCGAGATCATGGTGGCCCGCCAGCT
>NZ_DAIPIW010000117.1:0-4738 GCF_036770585.1 Yoonia sp.
GACAGTAATTCTTTACCCGCAGGCCGTTGATCGGTTAGACGTGGGGCAAGCGCGTATCTGGGTCGAAATGACGCAGGGCGGGCCGCGTTCGCATTTCCGGGGCCGTTCGGCCACCACCTGAGGGAGAGACTAGACCATGAAAGATACTGCACCAATCAACCAGGGGATCATCGCGGTCGCGGCGCTCTTTGCGATCATCGCCGCTGGTGTCGCCTTCGTTCTTTATGACTTCGGGCTTTTCGCCTCTGCCGTGATCGGCGGTGTGATCGGTGCTGTCGCGGCTGTCGCGCTGGCGATCGGCTGGCGCGCGCCTGCGCCGGGTCCGCAGGCCACGACCGCCCCCGCTGCTGCCGCCCCCGCCGCCGCCCCCGCGCCCGTGGCCAAGGCAGCAGAGCCCGCGCCCGCTGCGGCACCTGCTCCTGCACCTGCTGCGGCGCCTGCACCCGCTGCGGCACCTGCGGCCTCGGATGGCAAGCCCGTTTTCATGACCGCCGCGCGCGATGGTGGTCCCGACAACCTCAAGGAAATCAAGGGCGTCGGTCCGAAGCTGGAAAAGACCCTGCATGGGATGGGCGTCTTTCACTTCGACCAGATCGCATCCTGGGGTCCGGCCGAAGAGGCCTGGATGGATGACAACCTCGAAGGCTTCAAGGGCCGCGTCAGCCGCGACGGCTGGATCGCGCAGGCCAAGATCCTCGCACAGGGCGGCGAGACCGCATTTTCCAAGAAAGTGGAGGATGGCGACGTCTACTAGGCCGTCGCAAGGGTGATGGCGCAAAAACACGGAGACACCGATCAGGCCAAAGCCGGACAACGCGTCGCGTTGCTTATGGCGGGGGTTGGTGTTTTCTGGATATTGGTGAACCTGATCGGGTCGGAATACGGCTGGTCCAACCGGACCCGCGCCCTTTTTGACCTTGCAGCGCTCGCCGGTTTCGGGTTTGCCCTGTGGCAGACCTACCGACTGTGGCGGATGCGCCAGAACGACAAGGGCAAGGACTGATGCTCAAAGACGAGAACCGGATTTTCACGAACCTTTACGGGATGCACGACCGCAGGCTGAAAGGCGCGCAGGCGCGGGGCCATTGGGATGGCACGGCGGACATCATCAAGAAGGGCCGCGACTGGATCATCAACGAGATGAAGGCAAGCGGCCTGCGTGGCCGTGGCGGCGCGGGCTTTCCGACGGGCCTCAAGTGGTCGTTCATGCCCAAGGAAAGCGACGGGCGTCCGGCCTATCTGGTGGTCAATGCCGACGAATCCGAACCGGGCACCTGCAAGGACCGCGAGATCATGCGCCACGACCCGCATACGCTGGTCGAGGGCTGCCTGATCGCCAGCTTCGCGATGAACGCGCATGCCTGCTACATCTACATCCGTGGCGAATACATCCGCGAGAAAGAGGCGCTGCAAGCCGCCATCGACGAGGCTTATGACGCAGGCCTGATCGGCAAGAACGCCGCCGGTTCGGGCTGGGACTTCGACCTTTACCTGACCCACGGGGCCGGGGCCTATATCTGCGGCGAGGAAACCGCCCTTCTGGAAAGCCTCGAAGGCAAGAAGGGGATGCCGCGCATGAAGCCGCCTTTCCCGGCGGGGGCGGGGCTTTATGGTTGTCCGACCACGGTGAACAACGTCGAATCGATTGCCGTTGTGCCCACGATCCTGCGCCGTGGCGGTGACTGGTTCGCCAGCATGGGCCGTCCGAACAACGCGGGCACCAAGCTTTTCGCCATCTCGGGCCATGTCAACAACCCCTGTGTCGTCGAAGAGGAAATGTCGATCCCCTTCGAAGAGTTGATCGAAAAGCACTGCGGCGGGATTCGCGGCGGCTGGGGCAACCTCAAGGCGGTGATCCCGGGTGGATCGTCGGTGCCTTGCGTGCGTGGCGAAAACATGCGCGACGCGATCATGGATTTCGACGCCTTGAAGGACAAGGGATCATCGCTCGGCACCGCTGCGGTGATCGTGATGGATAACTCGGTCGATATGATCAAGGCGATCTGGCGGCTGTCCAAATTCTACAAGCACGAAAGCTGTGGCCAGTGCACGCCCTGCCGCGAAGGCACCGGCTGGATGATGCGGGTGATGAAGCGGCTGGTCGAAGGCAATGCAAGCGTCGAGGAAATCGACATGCTGCTGAGCGTGACAAAACAGGTCGAAGGCCATACCATCTGCGCATTGGGTGATGCGGCGGCCTGGCCAATTCAGGGTCTGATCAAGAACTTCCGGGACGAGATCGAGGACCGTATCGCCAGCAAACGGACAGCGGGGATTGCAGCACAATGATGAAGCAGGGATTGAGTGTCGGCGCGGCGGTTCTGGCGCTGGCGGCTTGTGAACGGGGATCGAGCCTCGATCTGAACGAACCGGCGGTCCAGCGGCTTTATACGATGTCGGTGCCCGAATATTACGCGACCCTGACATTGGCGCAGCGCGTGGCGCAAGGCTGTGCGCAATATGCCTATGACACCGGTCTCGACACCCAGTTGAACGATGCCCGCAACGAGGTCGGTCGCGGCTCTTTGTCCGCTTTCGGCCTGCGCAATGCGATCGAGCTGGAAACCGATGTCACGCGGCGCAGCTTCGAGGTCAAGCACGCCGTCGATGTCAGCGCGGATGATCTTTGCGCGGCGGGCGATGCCGAGGTGCTGGAAGGCTCGCCGCTGGCGGCCATGCTGATCCCTATCCGCGCCTAGGGCGTCTTTGCTGAAAAGGCGGCGGTCATGCATCTGGCAGAGTTGAACATCGGCCGCCTGCTTGCCCCGACGGACGATCCGCGCGTGGCCGAGTTCATGGACAACCTCGACCGTGTGAACGGGGTGGCCAAGCGGATGCCGGGCTTTGTCTGGCTGATGGAAGGGTCGGGCGAGCCGGGCACCGGCAATACCGAAAACAATCTCGAGGATGACCCGCAGTTCATTGTGAACCTCTCGGTCTGGGAAGGGCCTGCCGCTTTGCAGACCTTTGTTTTCGAGACATTGCACGCGCGGTTTCTGGACCGGCGGGCCGAATGGTTCACCCCCCTTGTCCGGATGCATTTCGTCATGTGGTGGGTGCCGGAAGGCCACCAGCCCACCGTGGACGAGGCGATGGCGAAACTTGCCCTGCGCGAGGCCGAAGGTGATACCGAGGCAGCCTTCGGCTGGGACTACCTGCGCCGACATCACACGTGACATCGGCCCCCGCCTTGCGGTTTTGCGCGTTTTTTCGCGCTCACACAGCTTTGATATTGCATAACCGCCGAACCGGTCCAATTTGCTGGCGCAAGAGATGCGCAGGCAAGCGCGGCAGGAGTAGGGCAGATGCGAGTTTCAAAGACCTTGGGACGACTGGCAATCGTGGCGAGCTTGGCTGCGGGGCCTGCGGTGGCGCAAACGCCGCTCAAGGATGTGGCGCATGTGCGCGACGGTATCCTGCATGTCGGCATGGCCTATGAGATTTCCGAGAAATGCGGATCGATCAGCGCGCGCATCTTTCGTGGTCTGGGGTTTCTGCGCTCGCTGGAAACCCATGCCCGCGAGCTTGGTTATACGCAGGCGCAGATCGACGCCTATATCAATGACAAGGCCGAGAAAGACCGGCTCGAGGTGATCGGACGTCAGGCGCTTGCCGATATGGGTGTCATCGAAGGCGATGAGGCGACATGGTGCGCGGTCGGTCGTGCCCAGATCGCCGCAAATACCCGCATCGGCTGGCTGTTGCGCTGATGCCTTGAATTCGGTCCGAAGTTCGGCGGTTTTTTTGCCGTTCTGTCTGGTGTCCAAGGGCGTGTCACGTTAGAACCCGACCAACGCGGTCTGTCGTGCGCGATGGTTTCCGCGAAAGGGAACATATAAGGCACGCCAATGTCTCATCTGCGCAAAGTCGTGATCGACGGCCACGAGGTCGAGGTCGACGGGGCCATGACCCTGATTCAGGCTTGTGAGGAAGCGGGGATCGAAATTCCACGCTTCTGTTATCACGAGCGGCTTTCCATCGCCGGCAACTGCCGGATGTGTCTGGTCGAGGTCGTGGGCGGCCCACCCAAGCCCGCTGCATCCTGCGCGATGCAGGTGAAAGACCTGCGTCCGGGGCCGGAAGGGCAGCCGCCGGTGGTCAAAACGAACTCGCCCATGGTCAAGAAGGCCCGCGAGGGCGTGATGGAATTCCTGCTGATCAACCATCCGCTTGATTGTCCGATCTGCGATCAGGGCGGCGAGTGTGATTTGCAGGATCAGGCGATGGCCTACGGCGTCGATTTCAGCCGCTACCGCGAACCCAAGCGCGCGGTCGAGGATCTGGATCTGGGGCCATTGGTCGAAACCCACATGACCCGCTGCATTTCCTGCACCCGCTGCGTGCGCTTCACGACCGAGGTCGCGGGCATCCACCAGATGGGCCAGACCGGTCGCGGCGAGGATGCCGAGATCACCAGCTATCTGGGCGAGACGCTTGATTCCAACCTGCAGGGCAATATCATCGATCTGTGCCCCGTGGGCGCGCTGGTCAGCAAGCCTTACGCCTTTACCGCCCGCCCGTGGGAACTGACCAAGACCGAATCCATCGACGTGATGGATGCCTTGGGGTCCAACATCCGCGTCGATACCAAGGGGCGCGAGGTGATGCGCTTTTTGCCGCGCAACCATGACGGTGTGAACGAGGAATGGATTTCCGACAAGACCCGTTTCGTCTGGGACGGGTTGCGCCGCCAGCGGCTGGATACGCCTTACATCCGCGAGAACGGCAAACTGCGCAA
>NZ_DAIPIW010000118.1:0-4721 GCF_036770585.1 Yoonia sp.
CATCGGTGCGCGCCATGATGTAGAGGTATCCGTCCTCGTCGATCATGCCCGCGTCGCCTGTCTCGTAGTAGCCGGGGAAGGTGTGAAGGTAGCTTTTCTTGAACCGCTCTTGCGCATTCCAGAGCGTCGGCAGCGTGCCCGGGGGCAGGGGGAGCTTCACCGCGATGGCGCCCAGCTCGCCCGGTTTCATCGGGTGGCCTGCCTCGTCAAGGATCTGCACGTCGTAGCCCGGCATCGCCACGGTGGGCGAGCCGATCTTGACCGGCAGGGCCTCGATCCCTGTCGGATTGCCCGCGATGGTCCAGCCGGTTTCGGTCTGCCACCAGTGGTCATAGACGGGCACGTTCATGACGCGCTGCGCCCATTGAATCGTGTCGGGGTCGGCGCGTTCACCGGCAAGATAAAGCGCGCGCAGGTGCGAGATGTCGAAGCGCGTGATCAACTCGCCCTTTGGGTCATCGCGCTTGATCGCGCGAAAGGCCGTGGGGGCGGTGAAGAAGGACCGGACCTTGTGTTCGGCGATCACCCGCCAAAAGGTGCTGGCGTCGGGGGTGCCGACGGGCTTGCCCTCGAACACGACGGTGGTGTTTCCGGCAATCAGCGGCGCGTAGCAGATGTAGGAATGGCCCACGACCCAGCCCACGTCGGAGGCCGCCCAGAAGACATCACCGGGATCGACGTTGTAGATCGCCTTCATGGTCCAGTGCAGCGCCACGAGGTGCCCGGCGGTCGGGCGCACGACGCCTTTGGGTGCGCCGGTGGTGCCGGACGTATAGAGGATATAGGCAGGGTGATCACCTGCGACGGGGACGCAATCGGCGGGGGGCACGCCTTCCTGCACCTCGTGCCAGTCGAAATCGCGCCCCGGGGTCAGCGTGGCGCGCTCTTGCGGGCGCTGGTAGATGACGCAGAAATCGGGCTTGTGTGTCGCCTGATCAATCGCACCGTCCAGCAGCGGCTTGTAATGCACGACGCGCCCCGGTTCGATCCCGCAGGAGCCCGCGATGATCGCTTTCGGTCTGGCATCGTCGATCCGCACCGCCAGTTCATGCGCTGCAAAGCCGCCGAAAACGACCGAGTGGATCGCCCCGAGACGCGCGCAGGCCAGCATCGACTCCAGCGCTTGCGGGATCATCGGCATGTAGATGATGACGCGGTCGCCCTTTTCGATGCCCTTGGCCTTCAGCGCACCGGCAAGCGATGCGACGCGGGTTTGCAGGTCGGCGTAGGTGATCGTTTCCTTGGTGTCGGTGACGGGGCTGTCGTAGATGATCGCCGCCTGATCGCCGCGCCCGTTCGCGACGTGGCGGTCGACCGCATTATAGCAGGTATTGACCTTCGCATCGGTGAACCATTCATAGAAGGGCGCGCGGCTGTCGTTCAGCGCCTTGGTCGGTGCGACGTCCCAGTCGATGGCCCTGGCCTGTTCCATCCAGAATGCTTCCGGATCGGCCTTCCATGCCGCGTAAACCTCTGCGTAGCCCATGATGTCCCTCCCGATGGTCTTGGGACGGATTGTTACGACCGGCCAGAGAGGGCGGCAAGAAAAACTGCGCGCGTGACAGGTGCAGGTGTAAACTTATTGACTACCCGTAATGGGTGACCGGCGTGCCTGCGACCGCGCTCATGTTCAGAAGGCCGCGCGCGGTGATCGAGGGTGTCACGATATGGCACCGGTTGCCCATGCCCATCAGGATCGGTCCGACCTCTAGCCCGCTGCCCTTCATTTTCAGGATATTGCGCACGCCAGAGGCCGCATCGGTATTGGCGAAAACCAGCGTATTGGCCGCACCCGGCAGGTGGGCGGCAGGGAAGACGCGGTTGCGCAGTTCCACATCGAGGGCCGCATCGACATGCATCTCGCCCTCGTAGGCGAAATCGCGCGGGATGCTGTCGAGGATCGCCATCGCGGCCCGCATCCGGCGCCCGCTGTCGGTGTCGAGGTTGCCGAACTGGCTGTGCGAGCAAAGCGCGATCTGCGGCTCGACCCCGAAGCGGCGCACATGGCGTGCCGCGCCGATGACGGTTTCGGCGATCTGGTCGGGTGTCGGCTCGGGGTGGACCTGGGTGTCGGCGATGAACAGCGGTCCGTCTTCGAGGATCATCAGCGAAAGCGCACCGACAGGATGGTGGGCCGCATCCCCCAGAACCTGGCAGACATAGTTCAGGTGCCACAGGTATTGTCCGAAAGTGCCGCAGATCATGCTGTCCGCCTCTCCGCGATGCACCATGACGGCGGCAATGGCGGTGGTATTGGTGCGCATGATCGCCTTCGCCAGATCGGGTGTCACCCCCTTGCGCGCCATCAGGTCATGATAGGTCCCCCAATAATCGCGATAGCGGGGGTCATTCTCGGGGTTGACGATGTTGAAGTCGATGCCGGGCCGGATCTTGAGGCCCGCGCGTTCGCAGCGCCGCTCGATCACCTCGGGGCGGCCGATCAGGATCGGGGTATCGGTGGTTTCTTCCATGATCGCCTGTGACGCACGCAGCACGCGTTCATCCTCGCCCTCGGCAAAGACGATGGTGCGGGTGGCGGTGCGGGCGGCGTCGAAGACAGGCCGCATGATCATCGCGGACTTGAAGACCGAGCCGTCCAGCTTGGCCTTGTAGGCTTTCATGTCCGCGATGGGCCGCGTGGCGACGCCGGTGGCGATCGCGGCCCCTGCCACGGCACTGGCGACAACGCCCATCAGGCGCGGGTCAAAGGGTTTGGGGATCAGGTAATCGGCGCCGAAGGTCAGCTGCTCGCCCTGATAGGCGGCGGCAGCCTCGGCGCTGGTGGTGGCGCGGGCGAGGGCGGCGATGCCTTCGACGCAGGCGATCTTCATCTCGTCGTTGATCTCGGTCGCACCCACGTCCAGCGCGCCGCGGAAGATGAACGGAAAGCACAGGACATTGTTCACCTGATTGGGAAAGTCGCTGCGGCCCGTGGCGATGATGGCCTTGGGGTTGGCCGCGCGGGCATAGGCGGGGTCGATTTCGGGGTTGGGATTGGCAAGCGCGAAGATGATCGGGCGGTCGGCCATCTTGGCGACCATCTGGGGTTTCAGCACACCGGGCCCCGAAAGACCAAGGAACAGGTCCGCACCGGCGATCACGTCATCCAGCGTCGCGGGTGTCGTCCCTTGGGCATATTCCGCCTTTTGCGGCGTCATGTCCGCCTCGCGGCCATGATACACAAGGCCTTCGATATCGCAGAGATAGACGTTCTCGCGCCTGACACCCAGCTTCAGCAGCATGTTCAGGCAAGCGATCCCCGCCGCGCCGCCGCCGGTGCTGACGATCTTGATATCCTCGAACCTTTTGCCTGCGATCTGCAGCGCGTTCACCGCCGCCGCGCCGACCACGATGGCGGTGCCGTGCTGGTCGTCATGGAATACGGGGATGTTCATCCGCTCGCGGCAGAGCTTTTCCACGATAAAGCAGTCTGGGGACTTGATGTCTTCCAGATTGATCGCGCCGAAGGTCGGTTCCAGCGCACAGACGATATCGGCGAGTTTCACCGGATCAGGTTCGTTCAACTCGACATCGAAACAGTCGATATTGGCGAATTTCTTGAACAGGACGGCCTTGCCCTCCATCACCGGTTTGGACGCCAGCGCCCCGATGTTCCCAAGGCCCAAGACGGCTGTTCCATTGGTCACAACTGCGACAAGATTGCCCCGCGCGGTGTAATCGCGCGCGGTCTCGGGGGCTTTCTTGATCTCCAGACAGGCCTCGGCCACGCCGGGTGAATAGGCGCGGGCAAGGTCGCGCCCATTGGCCAGGGGCTTGGTGGCGCGGATCTCCAGCTTTCCGGGCTTGGGGAACTGATGGTAGTCCAAAGCCGCCTGTCTGAGGCTGTCTTTCGCGTCGTCTGCCATCCTGACCTCCCGAGATGGTTTAATGTTAAACCAGTTTCTTTCCGTTGCGTAAGTCTCGGGCCTGTTATGCACGGATCGTTCGATCTTGCAATTCATTGTCGGGGGCGACAGGCTGCGTATCATGAGCGAGCAAAGCGAAATACGTGCCGAAGTCTGCCTGCCGACGGTCGATCTGCGATCGGACCTTGGTTTCTTCGGCGGTGTCTTGGGGATGCGGCTGGATATGATCTATCCCGCCGATGATCCGCGCGTGGCGGTCTATTCCGGTCACGGGCTGCGGGTGCGGCTGGACCAAACGGTCGGCAGGGCGCCCGGTATCCTGCGGATACTGACGGATGACACCGGATTTGCGGGTGGCGAAACGCTGTTGACCTCGCCCGGCGGCACACGGGTCGAGGTGCATCCGCTGAACCCGCCGCTGGACCTGCCGACCACCGACCATGCCTTTGTCGTGCGCCGCCTTGCCGATCAGGCCCCTTGGGTGATCGGGCGGGCGGGGATGCAGTATCGCGATCTGATCCCCAGCCGCCTTGGCGGGTCGATCATCGCGAGCCACATCCGCATCCCGGACGGCGGCCCGGTCCCCGACATGGTGCATTTCCACAAGGTCGGGTTCCAGTTGATCTTTTGCTATCGCGGCTGGGTCGATGTCGTCTACGAGGATCAGGGCCCGCCGATCCGCCTGACCGCTGGTGACTGTTTCATCCAGCCGCCCGAAATCCGCCATCGCGTGCTTGAGGCCTCGGACGGGATCGAGGTGATCGAGATCGGCGTGCCCGCCGAACATGTCACCGAGATCGACCACGAGATGACGCTGCCCACACCCCATCTGCGCCCTGACCGCGAATGGCAGGG
>NZ_DAIPIW010000046.1:0-9191 GCF_036770585.1 Yoonia sp.
GCGCCCCCGTGGGCATGCCTACAAAGCAGCGCGCCCCCGTGGGCGCGACGCGCTGACGGGGGGCGATCCCTTGCAAGACAGGGGACCGGAAAGCTGGCGCTATCCGGATATTGTGCGGCGTTTACGTCGCATGGTGCCGCGAGTCAATGGCCTTGGGCGGACCGTGGGATCCTCGATATGATGTCGTTGCGGTGGGCGATGGCCACGGCGGCACTGGCCGTGATCAGGACCAGCATGTGCCAGTAGGGCGGGCCGACCCAGATCAGAAGGGCCGCCAGACCGATGCAGACGGTCGATAACAGGATCAGCCCCGCCACCCCGCGCCAGCCGCGCACCCAAAGCAGGATCGCGCCGCCGACCTCGACCGAGCCGGTGACGAAGCGCGGAAACTGGCCAAAGCCGATCGCCTCGTAAATCGCGACCTCGGCCGGAAATCCGCCGAGCTTGCGAAAGCCATAGTAAAGGAAGGCCAGCGACAGCAGCGCGCGCAGAAGGAAGATCAGGTTTGAGCGTGACATGCCCGGCAGATAGTCAGGCGCAGGCAAAAGTCACGGGCTGCGCCCCGTCCAACCGCTTTGTTTCTTGTATCGACGAACAGACAGCGTAGGTTGCGCACTATTACGTTTGCACATGCACAGGGTCATCATGGACAACTGGGACGAAATCCGCACGGCTTATCAGGTCGCCCGCAGGGGCACGGTCAGCGGCGCGGCCGAGACGCTGGGCGTGCACCATGCGACCGTGATCCGCCACATCGACGCGCTGGAACAGCGGTTGGGCGTCAAACTGTTCCAGCGTCACGCGCGCGGCTATACGGCGACCGAGGCCGGACAGGACCTGTTGCAGGTGGCGCAGGCCACGGATGACCAGTTCACCCAGCTTGCGGGCCGGATCAGGGGGCAGGGCGAAGGCGTCTCGGGTGATCTGGTTGTCACCACGCTCGGGATGATGTCGGCCTACATGACCCCGATCCTGACGGACTTTCAGGCTGAAAACCCCGAGATCCGGATCCGCTACCGCACCGGCGAGCGGCTCTTTCGGTTGGAATACGGCGAGGCGCATGTGGCGATCCGTGCCGGTGCGCAGCCGCAGGAACCCGACAACGTGGTTCAGCCCTTCATGCATCAGCAGGTCGCGCTGGTGGCGTCGGACGCCTATATTGCGCGGCATGGTCTGCCCAAGGACGAGGACGACCTGAAGAACCATCGCTTCATCGGGAATGACGAAGACAATGCCCGCGCACCCTTTGCCCGCTGGCTGAAGGCGCGCGTGCCCGACAGTTGCCTGACCTATCTGGCCTCCGAAAACCGCAATTTGCAGGATGCGGTGCTGGCAGGGGCAGGGATCGGTTTCGTGCTTGCGCAGGTCGCCCGCAACGAGCCCACCCTGACCGAGGTCTTTCCCCGTCAGGACGAATGGGCCGCCCCCTTGTGGATCGTCACGCATGTCGATCTGCACCGGACAACCAAGGTGCAGGCCTTCCTGCGGTTTCTGAAAGACCGGATCAAGGATCTGGATTGCTGATCGCATCCGCCCCCAGTTCCCGGGACAGAAAGCTTTCGAAGGCATCGAGGTCGATGGCGTCCATCTGGCCGAAGCCCTGCATCCAGACCGAGGCCTCGCGCAGGGCGTCGGGTTCCAGCTTGCACCATTTCACACGGCCGCGCTTTTCCTGACTGATCAGACCTGCCGCCGTCAGAACGCCCAGATGCTTGGAGATCGCGGCCAGCGACATCTCGAACGGGTCGGCCACATCGGTCACCGCCATGTCGTCTTCCAGCAGCATCGCAAGGATCGCGCGGCGCGTGGGATCGGCAAGGGCCGAGAAGACCAGATCAAGATGTGTTGTCATGCGCCGATTAAGCGGGTCAGGCGGAAAACGTCAACCAAATGGTTGAATATAGAGGTTGGGCAAACCAAGGTGTTTCAGGCGTGAATGTCACAGTTGTTTCGTAGAAATATATATGAAATACAGATAGTTAAGTCATTCTCATGCGGCTTGACTCTGATCCGTGCCCACCCTAAACCCATGCCAACCTTTCAAAGGGTCAAAACCGATGCCCGATCCGCATGACGCCGACCGCCTGAAGGCGCTCGAGGCGAAGATTGCAAAGCTCAAGGAGCCGGCTGAGGTCAAGGACCACGCGGAAGAGCACTATTCTCAGGCGCAACTGGCCTGGCGGATGGTGATCGAGCTTGTGGCCGGTCTCGGGATCGGCTTCGGCATCGGATACGGGTTGGATGCGCTGTTTGGCACAATGCCGATCTTTCTGGTGCTGTTCATATTTTTTGGCCTCGCAGCCGGTGTGAACACCATGCTGCGGTCCGCCAAAGAGGTGCAGAAGAAGCAGCAAAAGGCTGCGAGTGAAAAGGGTGGCGCAAGTGGCGACTGAAGACAAAGCCGAAGGTGGTCTGGTTTTTCATCCTCTGGATCAGTTCATCGTCAAACCGCTGTTCGGTGACGGTCCTGTCGCTTGGTACACCCCGACCAACGTAACGCTTTGGCTTGCGATTACCGTTCTGGCCATCGCAGCGGTCTTTGTTTTCGGCAGCCGCGGTCGCGCCATCATCCCGACCCGCGTTCAGTCTGTCGGGGAAATGATGTATGGCTTCGTCTACAAGATGGTGGAGGATGTCACCGGCAAGGACGGGGTCAAGTACTTTCCCTACATCATGACCCTTTTCCTGTTCATCCTGTTTGCCAACTATCTTGCCCTGATCCCGATGTCCTATTCGCCGACATCGATGATCGCGGTCACGGTGGTTCTTGGTTTTGGTGTCTTCACCGCGATTACCGTGCTTGGCTTTGTCAAGAACGGCCCCGCGTTCCTCGGGCTCTTCTGGATGTCGGATGCGCCCGCCTTCCTGCGTCCGGTCATCGCGATCATCGAGGTCATTTCCTACTTCGTGCGCCCCGTCAGCCTGTCCATTCGTCTGGCGGGCAACATCGCCGCCGGTCACGTCGTTCTCAAGGTTTTCGCGACCTTCGCGGCAGCCGCCCTGATCAGTCCTGCGGCCATTCTGGGCATCATTGCGATCTATGGTCTGGAAATCCTCGTCTGCGGCATCCAGGCCTATGTCTTCACCATTCTGACGTGCGTCTATCTCAAGGACGCACTGCACCCCGCACACTAACAACGGCGAAAAGTTCCGCCACATATCTCAACTTCCAATCGTAAGGAGAATTCACATGGAAGGCGATCTCGCACACATCGGCGCAGGCATTGCGGCAATCGGTTCCGGTCTGGCGGCCCTCGGGGTCGGCAACGTGGCCGGCAACTATCTCGCAGGCGCCCTGCGCAACCCATCCGCCGCTGCCGGTCAGACAGCGACACTCTTCATCGGTCTGGCATTCGCCGAAGCGCTGGGGATCTTCGCATTCCTCGTGTCGCTCCTGCTGATGTTCGCCGTCTAAGACCGCGACCCATATTCCTTACGGCTGACCGACGCGCGACTTGCCGCGTCGGTCGGTAAAATCCAAAGGTATTCGGGGGCCATCATGGCAACAGAAACAAATCAAGCCGTAGGTGTCTGCGTTGACGCAGGGGGGTCCGCCCTCGGCATGCCGCAGCTTTGCGCAGACTGGATGCCAAACCAGATCTTCTGGCTGGTGATCGCTTTGATCGCGATCTACTTTGTGATGTCTCGCATTGCCCTCCCCCGCATCAGCGCGGTTCTGGCAGAGCGGTCGGGCACGATCACGAACGACATTGCCGCAGCCGAAGACCTCAAGAACAAGGCGGCCGAAGCCGAAGCTGCCTACGAGAAGGCACTGGTTGATGCGCGCGCCGAAGCGCAGAAGATCGTGGCCGAAGCGAAGGCCGAAATTCAGGCCGAACTGGACGCCGAGCTGAAAAAGGCCGACGCCCAGATCGCCGCCAAGACCGCCGAAAGCGAAGCGGCGATTGCCGAGATCCGCGCCGGCGCGGTGCAAAGCGTGACCGAAGTCGCCAAGGATACGGCAAAGGAACTGGTCGCAGCACTCGGTGGCAAGTCCGACGCCAAGGCGATCAATGCCGCCGTCGCTGCACGGATGAAAGGGTAAGCCATGAGACTGACACTCGCCGCCCTTTTCGCCCTCGCCGCCAGCCCTGCGCTGGCCGCCGGTGACAAGCCGTTCTTCTCGCTGGCCAATACCGATTTTGTCGTCACCATCGGCTTCATCGTCTTTATCGGCATCCTGCTCTACTTCAAGGTCCCGGGCCTTGTCGGTGGCATGCTCGACAAGCGCGCCCAAGGCATCAAGTCCGAGCTGGACGAGGCACGCGCCCTGCGTGACGAAGCACAGGCGCTGCTGGCCTCATACGAGCGCAAGCATAAAGAGGTGCAGGAACAGGCCGACCGCATCGTCGCCTCGGCCAAGGAAGAGGCAACGAACGCCGCCGCTGCCGCCAAGGATGATATCGCGCGGTCGATCACCCGCCGTCTGGCCGCCGCAGAAGAGCAGATCGCCAGCGCGGAAGCCAACGCCGTCAAGGAAGTCCGCGATCAGGCGATTGTCGTCGCTGTCGCGGCCGCGAAAGAGGTCCTGGCCAAGCAGATGGACGCGGCCTCGGCCGGTTCCTTGATCGATGACGCGATCGAGGTCGTGGGCGACAAGCTGCACTGACCGTTCAGAACGCACGAACAGAAAACCCCGCTGGCCATGCCAGGCGGGGTTTTTCTTTGTCTTGCCGACATCTACTTGCGGACTTCGTGTTCCAGCCGCTTCTTGGCGAAGACCTCGTTGCGTTCGGATTTCTGCTGGTTGAACAGCGCGCTTTCGACAAAGCGCAAGTGGCTTTCAATCGCCCCGCGCGCGCCTTCGGGGTCGCGCCGTTGAAGTGCGGCATTGATCGCCCTGTGCTGATCCAGCAGGGCATCGCGGGTCATGCGCTGTTTGAACATGACGGTCCGGTTATAGAACACACCTTCGCGCAGCAGTTCGAACATCGACCGCATCATGTGCAGCATGATCATGTTGTGACTGGCCTCGATGATCGCAAGGTGAAAGTCCGCGTCAAGGCGCGCCTCGTCCGGGGGGTTCCGTTTCTGATGCGCGGCTTCCATCTTTTCGAAGATCGCGTTGATCACCTTAAGGTCGGTGTCACTGGCCAAACGGGCGGCACGTTCAGCGGCCAGACCTTCCATATCGCGGCGGAAACTGATGTAGTCGAAGACGGCCTCGTCGTGGGTCGCAAAGAGCGTCACAAGGGCGGGCGAAAAGGCCGAGCCAAGCACGTCGGCCACATAGACCCCCGCACCGGCCTTTGACGTCAGAAGGCCGCGGTCCTGCAGGTCGGCCAGGGCCTCGCGCAGGGAGGGCCGCGAGACTTCCATCCGTTCGCTGAGTTCGCGTTCCGACGGCAGGCGTTCACCGGGACGCAGAATGCCGCGCAGGATCAGACCTTCGATCTGCTTGACCACGCCATGCGAAAGTTTCTCCTGCTGGATCGGTTCGAATGGCATCATGTCCCCCAAGGTATTGGTAAAAAGATATGACCAACGACAGGTTTTCACAACAAGAAAGGGGCCGCCCATCGGCGACCCCTCTTTTCACGCCCGAAGGAATGAAGATCAGTTCGGGGTAATGATGATCTCGACGCGGCGGTTCATCTGACGGCCTTCGGGGGTCGCATTCGACGCAATCGGCTGGGTCAGGCCGGCACCTATCGCGCGCACACGCGAGGGGGCGACATCGCCACTGATCAGGATGTTCGAGACCGACTGGGCGCGCCGCTCGGACAGGCCCTGATTGAACGCGGCGGACCCCACGTTGTCGGTATGGCCGATCACGTTGACCGTGGTGTTCGGATACCGGTTGAGCGAGTTGGCAACGATGAACAGATCATTCTGCGAGGCGGCCGAAACCGTCGTGCTGTTGGTGGCGAACAAGAGGTCCTGGCTGAGGACGACGACAAGGTTGCGGCCGTTGTTGGACACGCCCACATCGTTGCGCAGCGCACGGCGCAGCTCTTCGGCCTGACGGTCGAGGTTATTGCCGATGGCCGCACCTGCGGTTGCACCCAGAACGGCACCGGCAAGGGCCGCCTGATTGCGGCCACGGCGGTCGTCGTTGCGGTTCAGGATCAGGCCGGTGACGGCCCCACCGACAGCCCCGATGGCCGCACCCTGCTGGGTGTTCTGCGCCTGGTTCGGCGCGGTCGCGGGATCACAGGCGGCGACGAAGGTCATGGAAGCTGCCGCAAGGACAAGCGGGAATTTCGAAAAGGTCATGGTCATGGTTCCATTTGTTGTGCGGCTAATGGCCGTTTTGGATGCCATATTTATGAACCAAGTGCCGCCGATATCCAATAACGCGTGTGGAATTGTGGCGATCAGGTGATCTCTTGCGCATCAATTCGCGCAGATTCCCACGCCAGCAACGCCCTTTTGACCGGAAGGCCCCAGTGATAGCCGCCCAGCTCGCCGGATTTGCGCAAGGCACGGTGACAGGGAATCAGCCAGCTGACCGGATTGCGCCCGACGGCGGTCCCGACCGCGCGCACGGCCTTGGGGTTGCCGATGGCTTGCGCGATCTCGGAATAGGTCGTCACATGGCCCGAGGGGATCGTCAGCAGGGCCTCCCAGACCTTCAACTGGAACGGCGCGCCGATCATGTGCAGTTGCGTCTCGCCGCGCATCCCCAGCGCCGCAGTCGCCCAAGGCCGCAGGCGCAGGGGGTCTTCCACAAAGGTGGCCATGGGCCAGCGCGAGGTCATGTCGGCCATGGTCGGTTCCGCCCCCGCCTCGGCTGAAAAGGCAAGGCCGCAAATGCCACGGTCCGTGCCCATGACAAGCGCGGGGCCGAAGGGGCTGTCGAACCAGCCCCAGTAGATCGTCAGCCCCGCCCCGTCTCGGGCGAAGTCACCGGGGCTCATCGCTTCCCAGCGCACGAAGAGATCATGCAGGCGTCCGCTGCCGGACAGCCCCACCGCCTGCGCGGTTTCCAGCGTGGTGAACCGGTCCCGCAACAGGGTCTTGGCATGTCCCAGCGTCAGATATTGTTGGTAGCGCTTGGGCGACACACCGACCCATGTGGAAAACAGCCGCTGGAAGTGTGCGGGGCTCATGTTCATCTCGGCGGCAAGGGCGTTCAGCGACAGGTGAGTCTCGCCCGCCGCGTCGATCGCATCGATCGCGCGGCGCATGACGTGGTAATGATATGTTTCGCTGTGATCCATGATCCCAATCTAGGGATAGCGCAGGGCAAGAGCGACCCGAATTTTGCGCAACTGTCGCTTGCCCATGCGATGCGGGGAAGGCATATGGGGTGCCTATGGCCAAGCAGCTCGACTACCACACGATCCGCGAGATCTTCACGCGCTTTCAGGCAGCCGAGGCTGAACCGAAAGGCGAGCTTGACCATGTGAACGCCTATACGCTGGTGGTGGCCGTGGCGCTGTCGGCGCAGGCGACGGATGCGGGGGTGAACAAGGCCACCCGCGCGCTGTTCAAGATCGCCGATACGCCGCAAAAGATGCTCGCCCTCGGGCTGGAGGGTCTGACCGAGCATATCAAGACCATCGGCCTGTTTCGCCAGAAGGCGAAGAACGTCATCAAGCTGAGCCAGATCCTCGTCGATGATTACGGCGGCGAGGTGCCGAATTCACGCGCCGCATTGCAATCGCTGCCCGGTGTCGGGCGCAAGACCGCGAATGTGGTGCTGAACATGTGGTGGGGCCAGCCCGCGCAGGCGGTCGATACCCATATCTTCCGCTTCGGCAACCGCAGCGGCGTGGCGGTGGGCAAGGACGTGAACGCCGTCGAGCGCGCGATCGAGGATCACGTTCCCGCCGATTTCCAGCTTCATGCCCATCACTGGATGATCCTGCACGGGCGCTATGTTTGTGTGGCGCGTAAACCCAAATGCGCGGCCTGCCTGATCCGCGATCTCTGCCAATTCGAGGACAAGACCCTATGAGCAACTACGATGTCATCGGCATCGGCAATGCGATTGTCGATGTGATCAGCCATGCCGAAGATACCTTTCTCGATCACATGGGGATCGAAAAGGGCATCATGCAACTGATCGAACGGGACCGGGCAGAGGTGCTTTACGCCGCGATGAAGGACCGCACCGAAACACCGGGCGGATCGGTGGCGAATACGATTGCGGGCCTCGGCAGTCTGGGGCTGTCCACCGCCTTTATCGGCAAGGTCAAGGATGACGCGCTGGGCCGTTTCTATGCCAAGGGGATGCAAGAGGCGGGCACCGCCTTTCCGAACGCGCCGGTCGCCGGGGCCAAGGCTCCGACCTCGCGCTCGATGATCTTCGTCTCTCCCGATGGCGAGCGGTCGATGAACACCTACCTTGGCGCAGGAGCCGATCTGGGACAGGAAGATGTGCCCGAAGCCTTGTTCGCGGGCAGCAAGATCCTGTTTCTCGAAGGGTATCTTTTTGACAAGGACGCAGGAAAGTCGGCGTTCACGGCAGCGGCGCAGTCGATGCGGGCGGCGGGTGGCCGGTCGGGGATCACCCTGTCCGATCCCTTCTGCGCCGACCGGCACCGCGCCGACTTTCAGCGGCTGGTCGCGGACGAGATGGATTTCGTCCTTGGCAATGCGGCCGAATGGACGACGCTTTACGAAACCGACGATCTGGATGCAGCACTCGCGCAGGCAAGTGCCGTGTGCGAGACGGTGATCTGCACCTGTTCCGGCGATCCGGTGATCCTGATGCAAGCGGGCGAGGTGGTGCGCGTGCCGGTCAAGAAGGTCGTGCCGGTCGATGCCACCGGCGCGGGCGACCAGTTCGCCGCCGGTTTCCTTTTCGGCTTTGCGACGGGCCGTCCGCTCGAGGTTTGCGGCCAGATGGGTGTCATCGCCGCCTCCGAGGTGATCGGCCATATCGGCCCGCGCCCCAAGGCGGACCTGAGGACGCTGTTTGCGGCACAAGGGCTGGTCTAGGGTGCGATCGTTCGCAGCCACAGGCGGTCAAGCTCGTCGATGACGTCCCGGTCGAAACGGGCCTCTTCCTTCCAGTATTTTCCCGAGGGCACGTAGTAGCCCAGTTGCTCTTCCCGTTGCAGGGCGGCCTGCACCAGCGTCTCGTTCCAGGCTGCGGGCTTGACGGCGGCCAAGTGGTCCAGCGTGGCACGCGGAAAGACAAGGCGGCTTTTGTCCTGTGACAGGTTCACCATCGCGCAGCCTTTCCGGGCCGCCAGCGCCATCAACCGCGCCGACTTCGCCTCGAGCGAGCGCAGGGTCAC
>NZ_DAIPIW010000046.1:9291-20029 GCF_036770585.1 Yoonia sp.
CTCATCTAGGTCGATTTCGCCGACCGGCATCTTGTTCGCAGGATTTTCGAAATCGTATTTGAAGATCAGGAAGTCCTTTTTATACATCTCGTAAATGATGTGCATCGACAAGTCGTCAAAGTAATCCGCGACTGGATGCGCGCGCTTGGGGCCGTGGCCCTCGCTTTCGTTGAAGCGGGGGATCTGCGCAAGACTAACGGGGTGCGGCGTCTCGACGGCGTCCAGCACGGTCTGCATGCCGTCGTTGAATTTCTCGGTCCAGAAGATGTGGTCGTAGCGCCCGCCGTTCACGATGAAGGTCGAGATGTGCCCCGACATCGCCGACCAATGGATATCCGGTTCCATCGGACGGCGCCAGCGGATGGTGTCGCGCGCGAACAGCAAGAAGCGGCGGAAGCTTTTGATCTGGTCGAACTCAAACCCGCTTTCGGGATCGCCCACTTCGATCCCGTATTTCTGGATCAAGAGCGGCACAAGATTGCCGCGATAGTATTTCCCGTTGCGCTGGATGCCGCAGATCTTGTCGAAGAAGGATGACAGGATGCGCGTATAGGGATTGCGCACGCAGGTGAAGGCGTAGGTCTGGTGGGACTGCACGTTGCGGACAATCGCCTGCTGGCTATCGTCAAGCGCCCATTTGTGGATGCCGTCCTTGGCGTCGTGGATGTCGCCGTCGAAAAACGCGCCATGGTCCGAATAATACATGATCTGCCCGATCGTCGAGCAGGCGCATTTCGGCACGACGCGATAGACCATGCTT
Organism: Yoonia sp.; assembly: GCF_036770585.1. GTDB lineage: Bacteria > Pseudomonadota > Alphaproteobacteria > Rhodobacterales > Rhodobacteraceae > Yoonia. Next base: position 10,052 of record NZ_DAIPIW010000046.1, read on the forward strand.
TCACTGTCGGTCATCCATGTTCCGGGAAAATTCGGCACGAAAAATCTCCTGAAAAAACTTGAGGGCCTAAAGAGCAAAGAAAGGCTGTAACTTCAATCTCTGTTCGCGCTATGAGGGGGCGCATCAGATTATAACAGGTGGCAGCCCGCCGCAGTCATGGCCCGCATCGCGTTCATCCTTCTTTGCCACAAGAACCCTGCCGCGATCATCGCGCAGGCCAGGCAACTGACGGCAGCCGGTGATTATATCGCGATCCATTTCGATGCCTCTGCGCCGGCTGACCACTACCGCACCATTCAGGACGGGCTTTCCGGGAACGAAAACGTGGTCTTTGCCAAGCGCCGCGTGAAATGCGGCTGGGGTGAATGGAGCCTTGTGCAAGCCACGCTCAATACCGTGCGGGCCGCAGCGGATGCCTTTCCCCGTGCGACCCATTTCTACATGGTTTCGGGCGATTGCCTGCCGATCAAGTCGGCGACCTTCGCCCATCAGATGCTGGACGCCAACGATGTCGACTACATCGAAAGCCATGATTTCTTCGACAGCAATTGGATCAAGACCGGCTTTCGCGAGGAACGCCTGATCTATCGTCACTACTTTAATGAACGCAGCCAGAGGCGACGGTTCTACGCGGCACTCTGGCTGCAAGAGCGGTTCAGGATCACCCGCAAGATCCCCGCCGATATCCGCGTGATGATTGGCAGCCAATGGTGGTGCCTGCGCCGCAGGACCATCGAGGCGGTGCTGGATTTCACCACCGCACGCCGCGATGTCATGCGCTTTTTCCGCACCACATGGATCCCCGACGAGACCTTCTTTCAGACCCTCGTGCGCCATCTGGTGCCCGGTCGCGAGATCGAGAACCGGACGCCCACCTTCCTGATGTTCTCGGACTATGGGATGCCGATCACCTTTTACAACGACCATTATGACCTGTTGCTCAGCCAGAACGGGCTTTTCGCCCGCAAGATCAGTGCCGAGGCTCATGATCTGCGCGACAGGCTGGGCGCGCTTTATGCCAGTGACCGGACCGATTTCACCGTCACCGGCGAAGGGCAGCGGTTGTTTGACTTCCTGACCAAGCGGGGCCGGATCGGGCGGCGCTTTGCGCAGCGGTTCTGGGAACGCGAGACGAGCCTCGGGCGCAACCGCGAATTGATGATCATCGCCTGCAAGAAGTGGCACGTCGCCAAGCGCCTTGTGGCATCCATCAACCAGCACACGGATATTCCGGCGCTGGATTATCTGTTCAACGAAGAGGACACCCCGCTGCCCGATCTCGGCGGCATCCAGAGCACGCTGCACAAACGCGACCGCCACCGCCGCGCGACGCTGCGGATGATTTTCGATCACTACGGCAGTGACCGGCTTGCGATCTGCATGGATACCTCGGACCTTGCGCTGATCCGCGATCTTTTCTCGGACCGCGCGACCGTCCGGCTGATGGAGATCGAATGCCGTTTTGACGACGACTACCTGATCGGCCATGCCAAACGCGTCGGTCTTGCGGGGGACCACACCAGCGCCGCGACATTCGCGCGGCTTTTGCCCACGATCCGCTCGGACATGGTCCACGAGCGCGAGGCGATCCGCGATGCCGCCTTTTCCAACGTCACCCGCTTGCGTGAAACGGCCAGTGTGGATGACAATGCCGCAGCGATTGCCGGTTTCCTGAGCGTCCCGCCAGATGTCGCACGGCAACTGGCCGAAACACCCTACCTATTTGTTGATTGAGGACAGCCATGGACTTTGCCTACGACGACCAGAACATCTTTGCCAAAATCCTGCGCGGGGAAATTCCCAACAAGACAGTCTATGAGAATGACCATGCCCTGGCCTTCGAAGACATCGCCCCGCAGGCCCCTGTCCACATTCTGGTGATCCCCAAGGGCCCCTACATGAGCCTCGACCACTTCGCCCGTGACGCCAGCGCGGAAGAACAGGCAGGCTTCTTTCAGGCGGTCGCCGAGGTCTGCCGACTTTCCGATCTTTCAGAGGGCTTTCGCGGAATTTCGAACACGCGCGCGCATGGCTTGCAGGAGGTTCCGCATTATCACATGCACATCCTGGGTGGACGGCCTCTGGGGCCGATCCTTGCGCGCTAGCCCCGCGCGTGCGGCGGCGTCGGAGCCTCCGGCGGGAGTGTCCTGGGAGAAAGAAGTCAGTGGGTGCCGTGCAAGGGTGGAAACGATCTTTGGCTTTCGCCCCGCCGCGCCGGGCCTGTCGGGTGACAGGGGCCCTTCAGGGCGCCGGATTTCACCGCAACGGTTGGCCATCTACGTCTTTTCCCTCTGCCGTCGATGCGGTAGAAGGCGGATGCGACAAGACCGCGCGACCGCCGCGACAACCAGACAGGTGAAGCCATGACGACCCCCGTGCCAGAGACCAAGATCGTGACCGAATGGCGTGTGGCTTGCGACGGCGGCGAGGGCGCTTTGGGCCATCCCCGCGTCTGGCTGCAGATCCCGGGTGAACACGGCTGGGTCGAATGCCCCTATTGCGATGCACGCTTCGTGCACAAGGATTTCGCGGAAAAGGCCTGATCGCGCACAGACCCTGTTCGGCCCTGCGCCTGTCGCCAGCGACCGAACCGCGCTAAGTCAAAGGCAGAACCGCAAAGGAGGCTGCCATGACATTCCGCCCCGTGACCCAAACCAGCCGCGCCCAGCCCACGATGGAGGGCGCGGGCGTGCATCTGCACCGTGTCTTCGGCTTCGGCGATCCCGGCGAAAGCGATCCGTTCCTGTTGCTCGATGATTTCCGCAACGATGTGCCGCAGCACTATGAAAAGGGCTTCCCCTGGCATCCCCATCGCGGGATCGAGACGATCACCTATGTGCTCGATGGCGAGGTGGAACACGGCGACAGCCTTGGCAATACCGGCACGCTGGGTGCAGGGGCGGTGCAGTGGATGACAGCCGGGTCGGGTATCCTGCATCAGGAAATGCCCAAGGGAAACGCGGCCGGCCAGATGCACGGGTTTCAGCTTTGGGCGAATTTGCCCTCGTCACTCAAGATGACGGCACCGCGCTATCAGGACATTGCTGGCAGCGACATCCCCCAGATCATCGATGATGACGGCACAAGGGTGAAGATCATCACCGGCAACTTCTGGGGCAAGGCCGGGCCTGTGGACGGGATCGCGGCCGAGCCGCTTTACCTCGATGTCTCGGTCCCGCCCAATGCGCGCAAGACCCTGCCCGTCGATACGCGCGCCAATGCCTTCGCCTACGTCTTCGCGGGCGCCGGGCGCTTTGCCGATGCCGCCGACCCGATCGGCGTGCGGGTGGAAAAGGAAGTCGCCGGTCAGGAAATCAACATCCGCGACATGACCGGCAACCGCACGCTGGTCCGCTTTGGCAATGGTGACGACGTGACCGTCCATGCAGGCCCCGAAGGCGTCCGCTTCCTGCTGGTCGCGGGCCGCCCGATCCAGGAACCCGTCGCCTGGCACGGGCCCATCGTGATGAACACCCAGGCCGAACTGATGCAAGCCATGAAAGACCTGCGCAACGGCAGCTTCATCAAGTCGCAGCATTAGTCATTATTGGCCCGAAAATATCCTGGGGGAGTCCCGGCACGGGACGGGGGCAAAGCCCCCATCCGCCCTAGACCCCCCAGTGCCGCGCGTATAAGTTTCTCGCCAAACATCGGGGGTTCCACATGGCGTTCGGCAAAGGTTGTCATCTGCATCTGATCGACGGATCGGCTTTCATCTTCCGCGCCTATCACGCGCTGCCCCCTTTGACCCGCAAATCCGACGGCCTGCCTGTTGGCGCGGTCAGCGGCTTCGTCAACATGTTGCAGCGCTATGTCGAAGGGAACAACGGCGCCGATGCCGCCACCCATGTCGCCGTGATCTTCGACAAGGGCAGCCATACGTTCCGCAACGATCTTTATGACCAATACAAGGCCAACCGCGATGAAATGCCCGAGGACCTGCGCCCGCAGATCCCGCTGACGCGCGTGGCCACCAAGGCCTTCAACATCGCCTGCGAGGAAATGGAAGGCTTCGAGGCGGACGACATCATCGCCACGCTTTCCTGTCGGGCCCGCGAGTTGGGGGGACGGGTCACCATCGTTTCATCCGACAAGGACCTGATGCAACTGGTCGGCGACGGTGTCGAGATGCTCGACCCGATGAAGAACCGGCGCATCGACCGCGACGGCGTGATCGAGAAATTCGGCGTCGGCCCCGAACGGGTGGTCGATGTGCAGGCGCTGGCTGGCGATTCCGTCGACAATATCCCCGGCGCACCCGGTATCGGGATCAAGACGGCCGCCCTTCTGATCAACGAATTCGGCGATCTGGAATCGCTGCTGGACCGCGCGGGCGAGATCAAGCAGCCCAAGCGCCGCGAAACCCTGATCGACAACCGCGCCCAGATCGAAATGTCGAAACGGCTGGTGCAACTCGACTGCAACATGACGCTCGACTTCAGCATCGACGATCTGGAAATCCGCGACCCCGATCCCGAGGTGCTGATGGGGTTCCTTGCCGAGATGGAGTTCCGCACCGTCACCAAGCGCATCGCAGAAAAGCTGGGTGTCGAGGCGCCGGTCATCGAGATCGCCCCGCAGGCCGCGGACACCTCTGCCCCCGAAAAGGTGGATTTCGATGCGGCGCAATACGAATGTGTCCGCGATGCCGCAGCACTGCAACGCTGGATCAACCTGATCCGCGACAGGGGCTATGTCGCCGTCGATACCGAGACCACGGGCCTGAACGAGATGATCGCCGATCTGGTGGGCATCTCTTTGGCGGTCGAGCCGGGCAGGGCCTGCTATATCCCGCTGACGCACAAGTCGGCGGCATCGGACGATCTGTTCGGCTCGGACGATCTGGCCGAGGGGCAGATGGGGCTTGAGGATTGCCTCGCCCTGCTCAAGCCCGTTCTGCAAGACGATGCGATCCTGAAGATCGGGCAGAACATGAAATACGACGCCAAGATATTCGCCCGTTACGGGGTCGATATCGCGCCGATCGATGACACGATGCTCATGTCCTATGCCATGCACGCAGGATTGCATAATCATGGGATGGATGTGCTGTCGGAACGCTATCTCGGGCATCAGCCGATCCCGATCAAACCGCTGCTCGGGTCGGGCAAATCCGCGATTACCTTCGACCGCGTGCCCATTGACGAGGCCACGAAATATGCCGCCGAAGATGCCGACATCACGCTGCGCCTCTGGCAGACGTTCAAGCCGCAGTTGCACGGCAAGCAGGTCACGACCGTCTACGAGACGATGGAACGCCCCCTCGTCCCCGTTCTGGCGCAGATGGAACGGCATGGCATCAAGGTCGATCGCGATACGCTGAGCCGCATGTCCAACGCCTTTGCCCAGAAGATGGCGGGGCTGGAGGCCGAGATTCAGGAAAAGGCGGGGCGGCCTTTCAATGTGGGCTCTCCCAAGCAGTTGGGGGAAATCCTGTTTGATGAAATGGGTCTGCCCGGTGGCAAGAAGGGCAAGACAGGGGCCTATGCGACAGGGGCCGACGTGCTCGAGGACCTCGCGACCGAGCATGAACTGCCCGGTCTGATCCTTGACTGGCGGCAGTTGGCCAAGCTGAAATCGACCTACACGGACGCGCTGCAGGAACATATCAACACCGACACGGGCCGCGTGCATACCTCTTATTCCATCGCGGGGGCGAACACGGGCCGTCTCGCCTCGACCGATCCGAACCTGCAGAACATTCCCGTCCGCTCTGAAGAGGGCCGCCGCATCCGCGAGGCTTTCGTGGCCGAAGAGGGCAAGGTCCTTGTCAGTCTCGACTACAGCCAGATCGAGTTGCGTATCCTTGCCCATATCGCCGGTATCGATGCCCTGAAGCAGGCCTTCCGCGAGGGTCTGGACATTCACGCGATGACGGCGTCAGAGATGTTCGACGTGCCGCTGGAAGACATGACGCCGGACATCCGCCGCCAGGCCAAGGCGATCAACTTCGGGGTGATCTACGGCATTTCAGGCTTCGGTCTGGCCCGCAACCTGCGCATTCCGCGCGGCGAGGCGCAGGGCTTCATCGACCGCTATTTCGAACGCTTCCCCGGTATTCGCACCTATATGGACGAGACCGTCGCCTTCGCCAAAGAGCATGGCTATGTCCAGACGCTTTTCGGGCGCAAGATCAACACCCCCGAGATCAACGCCAAAGGCCCCCACGCCGGTTTCGCCCGCCGTGCCGCCATCAACGCGCCGATCCAGGGCACGGCCGCCGATGTGATCCGCCGCGCGATGATCCGGATGCCTGCGGCGATCAGGGACATGCCGGCCAAGATGCTGTTGCAGGTCCATGACGAGCTGATCTTCGAGGTCGAGAAAGGTGCCGTGGACGACCTGATCGGAACCGCCCGCGACGTGATGGAAGGCGCAAGCGATCCTGCGGTGAAGCTGGATGTGAAGTTGTCGGTCGACGCGGGGCAGGGCGCAAACTGGGCCGAGGCGCATTAAAGAAAACGCCGCCCCGTTCGGGCGGCGTTCCGTCTTTGTTGGCGGGTAATTCTAGTTGACCTTGCCTTCAACGAGGTTCGCGTCCCGCTTGCGGTCGGATGCGATTTCGATCCGGCGGGGTTTCAGCGCCTCGGGCACCTCGCGGGCAAGCTCGATATGCAGCATGCCGTTCTCGTGGCTCGCACCGGTGACCTTCACGTGGTCTGCAAGGGTAAAGCGCCGCTCGAAGGCGCGGGTGGCGATGCCGCGGTGCAGGTAGGTGCGGTCCTCGTCATCGGTGGCCTTGCGGCCGGTCACATGCAGGGCGCGGTCCTTGACCTCGATGGCGAGTTCATCATCCGCAAAGCCCGCAACGGCGATCGAGATGCGCCAGGCATCGTCGGCGATCTTTTCGATGTTGTAGGGGGGATAGCTGTTCTGGCCGACGTCGCTGGCAAGGGCGCGGTCCATCAGGTCCGCAATCTGGTCAAAGCCAACGGTGGCACGGTAAAGCGGTGTCAGATCAAATGCACGCATTTGGGTCATCCTTTCATAAGCGATAACGATGTCTGGCCTTCCCTTTGGGACAGGCCTGTTGTGCGCGGGACCCTTTTTCGGCATCCCGCTACCCCTCATGTGGGCATCCGTTTTTCGGCTTTCAAGTGGGTCAGGGGCGGACGAATTTCGCGCCCGTGCTATTGCGTTCGCCCACGCTGATCAGCCGCTGTTCGCCGCCGATGCGGGCGGGCGCGGCGGTGGCGAAATGCGACAGCAGCCTGTCCAGCGGCCCTGCAAGCGAGGTGCCCAGCGACACCTTCTGCCCGTTGATCTGCGCCATGGCCGAGACGACCGAGGCGATCCGCGTCTCGCCATCGATGACCATGAAGACGGGCGATCCGCTTGATCCGAATTCCACATCGCAGGTCATGACGATCACGCCGGTTTGCAGGCCCAGCACGTTGCAGACCTCTTGCAGACTGGGGGCCTCTTCGCGACCGCGTCCGTAGGACACAACGCCGACCTGATCACCGGTGATCGGCCTTTGGGCGATCCGATAGGGTTGCAGGCGGCTGTTGCGGATCGGCTGGCTGAGTTCCAGCACGGCGATATCCATCGCAACGGTCGAAGGGTCGGTCACGCCGCCCTGAAAGTCATACTCGGGGTGCGCGATCGCGCGGGTGATGCTGCGCTCGGCCTCGGCCCTGCCATCGCGCAACCCGGCCCGAAAGGAAAACCGGCTGGCCGGGATCAGCGAGCCGTCCTCTTCGTAAAGACAATGGGCCGCGGTCAGGATCAGCCGTTCCCGGATCAGCGCAGCCGTGCAAAACCCCTTGCCTGCGATGTCGAGCCGCCCGACGGATTCCCAGCCCTGGCTGTCGTCGCGGGTCTGGAGGGTGACCAGACCGCCCTGCTGTGCCTGCACGGGCGGAACCGAGGCCACCAGCGCGATGCAGACAGTCAGGATCAGACGAATCATACGACACCCTCTTTGACGCCAAGCTTGGCCAAGAGTTTCGGCAGGATTAAGGCGTCAGCGCAAGATCGGGATGGCGGGCGCGCGCTTGCCTTCGGCGGTCAGCGCAGGGGGCTGCGGCCCGCCGGTGGCCCAGTCGAGCAGTTCCACGGTATGCACGATCGGCACATCCGTCCCGCCGCCGATCTGCATCATGCAGCCGATATTGCCCGCCGCGATGATGTCGGGTGTCAGCGCCTCGAGTGTTTGCACCTTGCGCGCCTTCAACTGCTTCGAGATTTCGGGCTGCATCAGGTTGTAGGTGCCCGCCGAGCCGCAGCACAGGTGGCTGTCGGCCGGTTCCAGCACCGTGAAACCGGCCTTCTTCAGCAGGTCCTTGGGGAAGGTCTTGATCTTCTGCCCGTGCTGCAGCGAGCAGGCGGCGTGATAGGCGACCTTGGTGCCCTTGTCCGCGCCCGCCGGCAGGTCGAGCTTCATCAGGATTTCCGAGACATCCATCGCGATGGCCGCCACCCGTGCGGCATCTGCGGCCAGTGCATCATTGCGGAACATATGCCCGTAATCCTTGACCGTGGTCCCGCAGCCCGAGGTGTTGATCACGATGGCGTCCAAACCCTCGCCGTCCATTTCCCTGGCCCATGCGCGGATGTTCTTGGCGGCGGTGGCGTGGCTTTCGGCTTCCTTGCCCATGTGGTGGGTCAGCGCACCGCAGCAGCCCGCACCTTCGGCGATCACGACCTCGGCCCCCAGACGGGTCAGCAGGCGGATCGTGGCATCGTTGATATCGGTGTTCAGCGCGCGCTGGGCGCAGCCGGTCATCAGCGCCACGCGCATCTTTTTCTTCCCCGCGGGGAAGGTTTGGGGATCATCGTTGCGGCTGACCGGCGGGATGGTCCTGGGGGCCATTTCCAGCATCGCGCGCAGGCGCGCATCCGGCATCAGCCGCGCGAAAGGCCGCCCGATCTTCGCACCCAGCAGCGCCACGCGAAACCGCATCGGATAGGGCAGGATACGCGCCAGGATCCAGCGCAACGCGCGGTCCGACCATGGCCGGTCATAGTTCTTTTCGATATAGGCCCGCGCGTGATCGACCAGATGCATGTAATGCACGCCCGATGGACAGGTCGTCATGCAGGCCAGACAGGACAGGCAGCGGTCGATATGCTTGACGGTCTTTTCGTCCGGCTTGCGCTCGTTTTCCAGCATGTCCTTGATCAGGTAGATGCGCCCGCGCGGACTGTCGAGTTCATCGCCCAGCACCTGATAGGTGGGGCAGGTCGCGGTGCAGAAGCCGCAATGCACGCAGGATCGCAGGATCTGGTTCGACCGCGCGATGGCAGGGTTCTTAAGTTGCTCGGGTGTAAAGGTGGTCTGCATCAGCTCATGATCCCGGGGTTGAGAATGCCGCGTGGGTCGAATTTGGCGCGCAGGCCTGCGGTGATCGCCGCAAGGGCCGGGGCCTCTGGCTGGAAGGTGGGCACATCGGCGCTGCCGCGCATCAGCGTGGCGTGTCCGTCGAAGGCGCCCAAGGCCGCGCGCAGGTCGCGGCCCGTGTCGGTCAGCGCCCAGATCAGGCCGCCGCCCCAGTCGTATTGCACGGCCCGCGCGTCCATCCTCGCGACGAGGTCCGGCGCGGCAGAGGGTTTGGCAGAGATGCGCCAGACATCACCTTGCTGACCGGCAAGTGCGGTGACATCGCGCAGGGCGTCCCAGCGGCTGGTGTCGGTGCCGATCTCGGTGGTCACGTCGCCGAATTTGCCCAGCACAGCGGTCAGGCGGTCGGCCCGATAGCGCACCGAAGCCTCGAAGCCTTCGATCCGCACAAGCGTCATCGGCCCATCGGCGGTTTTCGGGAAATGCGCGGCACCGGTCGCCTCGAACGGGGACCCCAGCGCCGCCGACAGCGCGGCGATCGCATCCGCATCCGACAGCCCATGCAGGATCAGGGTGCCGGTCGTCTCGACATTCGGGAGGACCTTCAGCGCGACCTCGGTCAAGACGCCCAAGGTGCCGTAAGACCCCGCCATCAGCTTGACCAGATCATAGCCGGTGACGTTCTTCATCACGCG
>NZ_DAIPIW010000047.1:0-2243 GCF_036770585.1 Yoonia sp.
TGAAAGAATGGAAAGGGCGCGGTTGAAACTCTCGCCATCGACCTGAGTGCCGCCGACCCCAACGGTCCCGGGCGCGGGCGGCGGGGCAAGCCGCAGTGTGCTTGCGATCAGCGCGAATTCGTCGGTCGAGATGTAGGGTGTGAATTCGCAGAGCGTCAGCCCCGCCGCGGCCTCGATACAAGCCTCGCCGCCCGGCTGGTTCAGCCCGATCAGTCGCAGATCCAGATCAGGGGTAAAGCTGGTATACCATGTCGACCACAGACCCTCTGCATTGGGACGCGGGATCTCGACCCCCCATGTGTTCGGCAGCGTGCCGGAAAATCCCATCCATGGCAGCGCATAGGCGCAGGTTTCCTGACCACAGTTGCGCAGCACGTCGCCGGTGCGCAGATAGCGCCGCAGGACCCTCAGCGCGTCATGCAGCGTTTCATCCATCGGACCCATATCGGTGCAAAGCATACCCGCGCGGCTGAAAAAGCATCCGCTGTCAGGTGTCGGCCAGTCGGTCGGGTTCAGATGGATGGAACGGGCATCGCCGGTCACCTCGAAGAAATCCGCGCGCGGGCCATCGGAACCGGCAATCACGTCGGCCACCCAGTTTTCGGGCAGGATGAAATTCAGGCCCGTCGCCGCGTCGTGCATCTCGCAGATCTCTTGGGTCTTGTCATCGGGCAGGCAGCGGTAAGGGTAGTCGGACCACGCACGACCCACCCCGGCGTCTTCGCCATGCCCGTCATCCACCACGGGCGCGACCACCGGTGACGCATCGACCGGTGGGCGCATATCGCGGATCGCGCGGCTGAGGACCTCGATCGCACGGTCCATATCCGGGCTGTCACTTTCGAAACGGCAAAGCCGACCCGGCTGCATCTCGATGCAGGGGCCGTTCATCGCGAGCCATTGGTGCGGGTTCAGCACGATGGTCAGGACCGGATCGCCGGTGCTGAAGAAACTCATCCGGACCTGCCCGGGCTGACCGCCCACCGTCGCCGCCTCGCGCGTGGGCTGATCGGTGATCCAGCCGGGCGGCAAGGCAAAGACGAGACCTGTCGCGGGGTCGTCGAGGAAACAGGGCACGCCATTGTCCGCAGGACAGGCATAGACCACATCCTCGCCAAGGCCCGCGAAATCGGTGCCTTCAGCAGTCTCTGCGGTGGGCGTATCAAGCGCGGCCTCGTGAAGCGCAGGCACCTCGCCCACCTGCAGCGGCTGTCGCGCCGCCACCGCAGCCTCGCCATCCAGCCCGGAGAAGACATAGACCACCTCGTAATTTCCCGCTTCGGCCGGCGCGAAAAGGGACTTGGCCGGTCCATACCGGTTGTCGAAGAAATCCTGCAGATAGATGCTCTGGTCCCACGAATAGAGCGCACCGTCCTTCCAGATTTCGATCCGGTCGGAATTGCCCATCCCGCCCGCAATCGTCACAGGCACCCGCGCAGCGGGTGTGACCGCAGGCGGCGCGATCAGGCGCACCTCGGGCCGTGGTTCGACCGTGATGACGAAACGTTCCATCACATCGTCGATGGGCATTTGGGCATTGCGGTGAAAGACCAGCAGGTATTGGCCCGCGTTGGCGGGGGTGCGGAAGGCGCCGACATGGCCGCCGACACGACTGTCTTGCGTGGCATAATCGATCCGGCGGTCATAGGTATCAGCGGCATCGAGCGGCAGCACCGAGAAGACGAAGTCGCCGCCGCCGGTGGCCAGACCCTCTTGCAGGATCCTGTAGGGCATCAGGCCGTCGACCCCCGCGCGGAATGCGCCCGACGGCGCGGGCATGTCGAGCGTCGGCAGAAGGCCCCGGAAGGGGACGTAGATCGTGGTGTTGTCGCCTGCGGTGATGTCGGCCACGACCTCGCCGTTGCCTTCATTGCCAGCATCCGCAGTGATCAGCCAGCGCCCCTCTGCCAGTTCGACGGCCAGATAACCGTCCTTGGTGAAATCGAGTGTTCCGAGTTCCAGCGTCTCGGACGTGCCCGCGTTCACGGCGCGAAAGGTGACCACATCGGGCCGGCCCGCGATATCGGCGCGGATCGTCACATTGACCGCCGCCGTCCCCGGCCCGGTCGGTTCAAGGGCGGGTGCGGCGGCGGTGCGCAACAGGGCATCCGCCAGTTCCGCACCGGACTGCGTGGACAAAACCAGCCCGCCGGTCTGATCGGCGATGCAGGCGATCTGGCGCACCTCGCCTTCGCTCAGACCGAAACCCACCACATGCGCCCGCAAGGGAATACCGCCGGCAG
>NZ_DAIPIW010000047.1:2343-19891 GCF_036770585.1 Yoonia sp.
GGCAGCGATGGATCCCGCGCCGCGAGAAAATCGCCCAGCACATCGCGCGCCACCTCGATCCGCGAGCGCCCTTCGGGCAGTTGCGCCCACATCGACCCAGAGCCATCGATGACAAGAATGGTGCTGCGGTCCTGCGCGACAGAGCTCTGCGCCCAAGCGGCCAATACAATGAAGTAGACGAAATATCTGAAGGGCATAGCGATGAATTACCAATGATGTGATGGCGGCAGGCTAAACCGCGTGGTCTTCGATACAAGCTATGGAAAACCATAAGTTGATCGTGTCTTCTTTGACCATGAGAATCGACGACTTCCTAGAAACGGTCACAACCGAGACGAACGCGGATCAACTTTGGTGTGCCGCGCAACGCTGGTTGTCGGGGATGGGGTTCGACAAGGTTCTTTATCTCTCCATCGACAGCGCCGGGGTATCCGCGCGCACGACGCTTGGTGACGCCTTCGAGCAGCATTACCGCGCCGAAGGATTGGCACAGAGCGACCCTTTCGCGACCTACTGCCTGACCGCGCCCGGACCGGTTTCCACCGGCATCGACTATCTGGGGGACTATGGATATCTGGGCGCCGAAGAGCGGCGAGTCATCACCACAGCCGCCGATGCAGGGTTTCGCGCGGGCTTTTCGGTCGTCACCCGGCGCGACGGGCTGGGCTGCGAGGCATGGAACCTCGTCTCGTCGCTTGGGCGCCATGAGATCGACAGGATCCAGCAGGAAAACTGACCGAACTCCGGCTTGCCTTGATGACCTTGCGCGGCAGGTTGGGCACCTCGACCACAGAGGTGCTGTCGAAAGGGGAACGCCAGTGCATGGACCTGCTTGGCCAGGGGCTGCGCAGCAAGGCGATTGCGCAGGAACTTGGGCTGGCCACGGTGACGGTCGAGCTTCACCTCAGGAACGTCAGAAGCAAACTGGGGGCGACAACCCGGGATCAGGCGCTTTTGCGCTACCGGTCGATGTTCCACGGATAACCGCCAAGGCCGCAGGTCTTGCCGTCGCGCGCATGTCAGGATGCCCGATGGTGCCCCCACACGGACTCGAACCGCGGACCTACTGATTACAAATCAGTTGCTCTACCAGCTGAGCTATAGGGGCACTGGTCTGCCGGGCAGGCAGGCACGCCGTTTCGGCGGGTGCGAGGCCTATAGCAGGGGAAAACGCGCCTTGGCAATGGGGTTTACCGGCACTGCGGCAAGAAAAAGCGCAGCGACCGGATGCGCGGGAATTGTGGTTTTCCCTGCCCGTTTTGACCCTATGATGAAGGCGCACGCACCTCAGGGACCCAGCATATGCATATTGCCTTTCACATCGGCGCGAACTGCACCGATCAAGAGCGGTTGCTGAAGTCGGTCCTGCGCAATGCCTCGGCCCTGCTTGCGCAGGGGATCGTTGTGCCCGGCCCCAGCAAGTATCGGCGTCTGTTGCGCGAAACCATCGAAGGTCTGGACGGCAGGTCCCCCAAACCGGGCACGCGGGATATCCTGCTGGATGCGATCATCGAGGAAGACTCCGTCTCGCGTCTGGTGCTGGCCAACGACAACTTCATCGCGATCCCCAAGCGCATCTTCGACAACGCGATGTTCTATCCGCAGGTCGAACTGAAGGTCGGCACCCTGTGCCGCCTGTTTCCTGACGACGAGATCACCTTTTTCATTGGGATGCGCCATCCCGCCGCCTTCCTGCAAGAGGTCGCCCACCGTGCCGAGGTCGTGCAACTGCGCGATTTTCTGGGCCAGCTTTCCCCGCTCGACCTGCGGTGGTCCGATGTGATCGGCCGCATCCGCCAATTCGCGCCGCAAGCGCGGGTCGTGACCTGGTGCAACGAGGATACCCCGCTGATCTGGGAGGACCTGATCCGCCTGCTGTCCGGTGCCGATCCGCAGACCGAGATTGTCGGCCAGCTCGATATCGCAGCACAGGTCCTGACGCCCGAGGCGCTGGCCACCCTGAAGTCTGCGCTGGCACAGGACCCGCAGATGGACCGCATCGCCCGCCACGAGGTGATCGCCGCGACGATCGAGACACACGCCAAGCCCGATGCCATGGAGGACGAGGTCCGTTACCCCGAGTTGGGCGACCGGCTTATCGCTGCGATGACAGAGATTTACGAAGAGGATCTCGACCTGATCGACACGATGGAGGGTGTGGAACTGGTTCTGCCCTTCCGCTAGGCCTTACATGCCCAAGGCGGCCTTGTACATTTCCAAGACGGCCTCTTCCTCGGCCAGATCGTCGGCGTCGCGCTTGCGCAGGGCCACGATTTTCCGCAGCACGCGGGTGTCGTAACCGCGACCCTTGGCCTCGGCCATGATCTCTTTCTGGGCGTCGGCGATGTCTTTCTTTTCGGCCTCCAGACGCTCGTACCGTTCGATGAACTGGCGCAGCTCTTGTCCTGCCACGGTATCGGCGGTGTCGGTCACGGAATCGGTCATGGCGGCTCTCCTGCGTTGGACCTTGTGACTAGCGAAGCCCCCGTGCCGCCGCAACCCTTGCGAAGCAGGCAATCGCAGGCTAGGCAGCGCCAAAATCGCATGAGGTCGCCATGGACATCGTTATCTGGATCGGGGCCGCACTTTCGGTCGTCGGATTGATCGGCATCATCTACAGCATCATCGCCGTGGCGCGCGCGAAACGCGCGGGCCTGACGGACGAGGAACTGCGCGCGCGCGTGTCCAAAGTCCTTCCGATCAATCTGGGGGCGCTCTTCGTGTCGGTGATCGGGCTGATGGCCGTGATCGTCGGGGTCTTGCTGCGCTAGCGGGCAGCCTTGCGACAGCGTCGCAGGCGTCAGGGGATCGGGCAGAACAGGTCGTAGATCCGTTCCAGCAAGGGGCGGACACGGGGATCGGCGAGGCGGTAATACATGCTGCGCCCGTCGCGGTCGCATTCGACCAAGCCTTCGGCCCGCAGTTTCAGCAACTGCCCCGAGACATAGGACTGGCTTGCCCCGACAGCACTTTCGATCTCGCCGACCGTCTTGTCGCCTGTGACAAGACAGCAAAGGATGCGCAATCGCCCGGGATTGCTAAACGCTTTCATCATGCTGGCCGCTTCCTCGGCTGCGGCGTCCAGCTGCAATGCCATCTGATCTATCGTATCGACCCTTGACATTCCGGCCCTCTGTTTACACATTCCGAATATAAAATGTATCTAATGTCGCACAACCAATAGATCAATGAGGCGCGCGATGACACCAAAAGTAACGGCATTCTTCGACGAGGCGACCAACACCGTCTCTTATGTGGTATCCGAACCACAGGGCCGCAAGTGCGCCATCGTCGACAGCGTTTTGGACTATGATCCGGCATCAGGCCGCACCGACACCGGCTCGGCGGACAGGATCGTGTCTTGGGTCAAGGCACAGGATCTTCAGGTTGCATGGATACTGGAAAGCCACGTCCACGCCGACCACCTGTCCGCCGCCCCCTATCTGCAAGACGCATTGGGCGGCAAGATCGGGATCGGGGCCAATATCACGGTCGTGCAGGACACCTTCGGCAAGGTCTTCAACGAGGGCACCGCCTTCCAGCGGGACGGATCGCAATTCGATGCGCTGTTCAACGAGGGGGACAGCTTTCACATCGGCCAGATGCGCGCCGATGTGCTGCACACGCCCGGCCATACACCGGCCTGCCTGACCTATGTCATCGGCGATGCCGCCTTCGTGGGCGACACGCTGTTCATGCCCGATTTCGGCACCGCGCGCTGCGATTTCCCGGGCGGGTCGGCAGAAGACCTCTATCGGTCGATCCAGAAGATCCTGTCCCTGCCGGACGAGACACGGATCTTCGTGGGCCACGACTACAAGGCACCCGGTCGCGACGATTTCGCCTGGGAAACGACCGTGGGCGAACAAAAGGCCCTGAACGTCCATGTCGGCGCGGGCCGCCCGCTGGAGGATTTCGTCGCGATGCGCACCAAGCGTGATGCGACGCTGGGCATGCCGCGACTGATCCTGCCCTCGATCCAGACGAACATGCGCGCAGGCAAGCTGCCGCCGGCCGAAGACAATGGCACCAGCTACTTCAAGGTGCCGATCAACAAGCTTTGACCTTACCAATATTCAAGGAAACCAAACCATGCCAATAGACTGGCTTTACGGCCTTGTAGGGGGCCTGCTGATCGGTTCGGCCGCAGCGATGTATCTTCTTGTGAACGGGCGCGTGATGGGCGCATCGGGCATCATCGGCGGACTTGTCGATGGCTCGGCGCGGCATGAATGGATGCACCGCGGCGCGCTGATTGCGGGTCTCTTGATCGCACCGGGCCTTCTGGCCTTGGCGATGGGTGGTGCGCAAACGCATCTGACCGGCAACTATGCCGTGATCATTGCCGCCGGCCTGCTTGTGGGCGTCGGCACGCGGATCGCGAACGGCTGCACCTCTGGTCACGGTGTCTGCGGCATTTCCCGGCTGTCGCTGCGCGGGATCGTCGCCACGGTCTTTTACATCGGCGCAGGCGGCCTGACGATGGTCCTGTTCAAACACATTCTGGGAGTGATCTGATGTATGCGATTTCGTCTTTCTTCGTGGGGTCGCTTTTCGGGATCGGTCTCTTGATCTCGGGCATGACCGATACGACCAAGGTGCAGGGCTGGCTTGACGTCTTCGGCGATTGGGACCCGACGCTGGCCTTCGTCATGGGGGGTGCGATCATTCCGATGGCGATTGCCTGGCAACTGACCCGCGGACGCAAGCCCCTGCTGGCCGAGGACTTTCCCGAGGCGCCGAAACCCGAGATCGGGCGCAATCTGGTGATCGGATCGACCCTCTTCGGGATGGGGTGGGGGCTTGCGGGGCTCTGCCCGGGTCCGTCCATCGCCGCGCTCAGCTTTAGCGGTCCGGGGGGTGTTGCCTTTGTGGTGGCGATGATCGCGGGCATGTTGCTGGCGCCGACCCTCAAGAAGCAACTGGACCGGTCCCAGCGCCCGGCATATAGCTAGGCCATGGAGATACGACCACTGACACCGACATTCGCCGTCAGCCCGCAAATCGCGGTCGAGGACGTCCCCGCCATTGCCGGTGCCGGATACCGGACGATCATCTGCAACCGGCCCGACGCCGAGGTTCCGCCAAGCCATCAGGTCGCCGCCATCGCTGCGGCGGCGCAAGCGGCGGGGATCGCCTTCGTCGACAATCCGGTGACCCACCATGGCTTGAACATGGATATGGTCACGCTGCAAAAGTCGGCGATCGATACCAGTGATGGACCGGTTCTGGCCTATTGCGCCTCTGGGACACGCTCGTCGATCGTCTGGTCGCTGGCGCAGGCCAAGGACATGTCGGCGGATGACATCATCGCCGCGACAACCGCAGCGGGATATGATCTGGGCGGGATGCGCGGCCAGATCGAGGCGCTGGCGAACCGCTAGGCCGGATCGGGGCCGCCTGCGTCGAAGGCAAAGCCGTCCTCTGCCCCTTGGGTGAGATCACCGGCGACATCTTCAGCCGGATCAAATCCGCGCGCTTCGTCGGGGCGAGGCGCAGGGGCAAGGCGATCTGCGGATGAAACGGGCAGCTGATCCGCACCTTCGGCCACCTGTGAAAAGGCGACCATCGGGGCGGCTGCGGCCCTGGCTGTCGGCAGGTCGTGCATATCCAGCGCCGGTGGTGTCTCGATCCTGACGGCGCGTTTGCCCGCACTTTGCCCAAGGCGCGCGCTGGCCACCGTGCGCCCGTCCAGCGTCTTGAGCCTGACTGACGAAACGCTGCACCCATGCAGCGGCAGAACGGTATCGACGGCCAGCGCCCGCAAGGCGGACAAGGGCAGGCTGAACCGATGCAGATGTGCATCGAGGATGGCACAAGACCCGCCAATCCGCGACGCGAGGCTGTCCGCCCAATCGGGCTTTTCAGGCAGGGGCAGGCTGTCTTCGGGTGCAGCTTTCGGGATCGGCAGCATCAGCACCAGCAACCCCTGCCGGTCCGTCTGGGCCAACTGAACGGTCATCTGGATCGTGCGATAGCTGCATTCCGCAAGCAGCAGGGCCGCGCGGCGCGTATCGGCGATCATCGCCCCGACCGCAGCCCCTGTCACCCAGTCCTGCAAGGGCGTGCCCTGCACCGCCTCGGGGAAGGCTGCGACGAAAGAGGCAAGCAGGGGCTGGCACAGGAAATGGTCCGTGGCTGTCGGTGCACGCGCTGCGGCCGCATGGGGGTTCAGTGTGCCGGTCGTCGCAATTTCAAGCACGGCGGCGCGCAGGTCGGGATCCAGCGCGATCAGGCCGACCGGCAGGTCGCCGCGGTCAAGCCGGACCAGCATCAAACCATCCGGCAGATCATCCAGCGCAGGGTCAAGATCGGCGGCCGTCTCGGAGATACTGGAGACCGACAGCGCCAGCCCCGCATGATCCTGCGCCACCTTGGCCAGCAACAGCCGCATCGCACGCGACGTTGTCAGCGGGTTTTCATGTTCCCCACTGCCCTGCAGACCAGCCATCTGCCGCAGGATATGCGTCTGAGTACCCTGTGCCATGACCCCGCCAGGAAAGCTTCGACCGGCAGATTATGACCCAAGCGTTACGTTTTCGCTAACGCAGGCAGGACCGCCGATTGCGGCAGGATCACGCGGAACCCCGCGCCTTTGGCCTGTGGCAGATAGCTGATTTCCCCGCCCAGCCTTTGCATGACCTCGCGGCAGATGGCCAGCCCGAGACCGGCGCCTCCTGCCTTGCTTTCATCGCTGATGCGGGAAAATTTCTCGAAGATCAGTTCATGGTTCTCGGGAGAGATGCCGCCCCCGTTGTCGATGAAATCGACAGCCGTCATCTTGCCCTGCCGAACGACCCGGATTGTCAGGACGGGGTCTTCGGCCTCGCAATACTTGCGCGCGTTGGAAATCAGATTGATGAAGACCTGCACCAGCCGGTCAAGGTCGGTCCGCAGCATCAGATCCTGGTCGATGTCTTCCCGAACAACGGTCAGGACCTGATCATGCAGACCCGCAGCGCCCACCGCGCGGTCCAAGAGCACGCCAAGCATCCCTTCGCTTTCCCGCAGGACCACCTGCCCGTTCTCGAGCACCGAAAGATCGAGCAGGTCATCAAGCAAACGGGTCAGGCGCACCGCCTCGTCATGGATGATCCCGGCATACCTCCCCAGCGCCTCTTGCGGCACGTCGCCCTCGCGCAGGATATCCGAAAACGACCGGATCGAGGTCATGGGCGTGCGCAACTCGTGACTGATCTGGCTGAGAAAGGCGTCCTTCTGGATCGACAGCGCCGTCAGCTTGGCGTTGGCATCGCGCAGGGCGCGCGCGGTGCGTTCCTGTTCGGCGGACTTGGCTTCCAGCCTGTTGGAGTATTCGAGGATCTGCGCCGCCTCGTCCGCCACCGCGATCAGGTCCTCGACCGAGACGCTGCTGCCGCCGATCAATTGCCCGATCATCGCATGGGCCGTCGCCGCCCCGACCGAGCCTGCAAGCTCACGTTCCAGCCGTTCGACAAAGGCGGGCGTGACTTCGGGCATTTCACCCACCCTGCCCTGCCGGGCGGTTTCCTTCTCGAAGATGGCCTGGGCTTCCTGGCTGCCCAGAATACGTTGCGACATGATCAACAAATCCTCGGCCCCTGCCGCCGTCCCGGTCCAGGTCGGCGCGGCGCGGGAATGCTCGAAGACGTTCACGAACTGCGCCCCCTGCAGGCGTTCCAGCGGCAGCGGGAATGTCAGCAGCGAACCGATCACGAACATGGTGGTGTTCAGCAAGACCGACCACAGCACCCCATGCACCAGCGGGTCCAGCCCCGCGACCCCGAACAGAGCCTGCGGACGCAGCAGCGCAATCCCGAAAGGGCCCTGATCCATCACCGTCTGGCTGATCACCGCACCGACGCCGAAACTGGGCAGGAACAATGTCCAGAGCCAGATCGCCAGCCCCGTCAGCAGACCCAAGGCGGCCCCGATCCGGTTGGCGCCCCGCCAGAAGATACCGCCCAGCATCGCGGGCAGGATCTGCACCGCGCCGGCAAAGGAAATCAGGCCGATGGCGGCAAGGGCGGTTCCGCCGCCCGACAGCCGGTAGTAGACGAAGCCCAGCGCAAGAATGGCCGCGATCGAAATCCGCCGCGACCGCAGGATCACGTTCCGCACGTCGCCCGAAATGACCGCCCCCTGATGCCCCTGGATGGCCAGCCAGATCGGCACGACGATATGGTTCGACACCATCGTGGCCAGCGCAATCGTCGCCACGATCACCATCGAGGCCGCCGACGACAGCCCACCGAGGAACGACAGGACCGCAAGCCCGTTCTGCCCCTGAAACAACGGGATCGTCAGGACGAAAAGGTCGGGGTTGCTGCCCTCGGGCAGAAGGTCCAGGCCGACGACGGCAATCGGCACCACGAAGAGGCTCATCAAGAAGAGGTAAAGCGGGAAGGCCCAACTGGCGAAAGCAAGGTGCCGCTCGTCCGAGTTCTCGACCACAAGGACCTGAAACATGCGCGGCAGGCAGATGAAAGCGGCCGCCGAGAGGAAGATCAGGCTGATCCAGCGTCCGCTGTCCTGATCCCAAAGCCGGATATCCGATGCGTCGATACGGTCCAGCATGGCACCCGGCCCCCCCGCGATCCCCCAGACCACGAAAACGCCCACCGCGACCAGCGCAAGCAGTTTCACCACCGCCTCGACCGCGATCGCCATGACGATCCCGGTGTGGCGCTCGTTGGCGTCTAGGTTGCGGGTGCCGAAAAGCACGGTGAAGACCGCAAGCCCGACCGCAACCCACATGGCCGTCAGGTGGAAATCGCGTTGCGCCCAGACGGTCCCGTCTTCCTGCGCGAAAACGGCGAAGGACAGGGTCACCGATTGCAGCTGCAAGGCGATATAGGGCGCGCCGCCCACGATCGAGATGATCGTGACGATCACCCCGATCTGGGTCGACTTCCCGAAGCGGGACGAGACGAGATCGGCGATCGAGGTGATCCGCTGCGCCTGTCCGATCCGCACCAGCCTGCGCAAGATCCACCACCAGCCGATCATCATCAGCGTCGGACCAAGGTAGATTGTCACGAACTCCAGCCCCGACCGCGCCGCATAGCCGACCGCGCCGTAAAAGGTCCATGCGGTGCAATAGACGCTCAGCGACAGCGTGTAGATCCATGGCGAATAAAGCCACGCCGTCTTGCCGACCGCAGCGCGGCGCTCGGCCCAGAAGGCGACGACGAAGAGGAAGGTCACATAGAGCAGCGCAATGCCGATCAGGACGCCGAAGGGGATCATGGACCGCTGGTCCCGCTGTCGTCGTCGATGCGGCTATCGCCCTTGATGCGGCGGGCCAGAAAGGCGGTCAAGAGGATCAGCAGGACCCAGACGCCGAAAACATAGAGCAAGCCGGATGTGCCCTCCTCAGAGCCATCCTCGGCGGTCTGCCAAGACAGCGGAATTGCCCAGAGCACCATCCCGACAAACGGCATCAGCCGTGCCGCATCGCGCAGGCGGCGCTGGCGGTAGCTGGCGCGCTGCAGGAAGATCGGCGGCGGGGCGTTCCGGCTCATGCCTCCATCAAGCTGCGCACGTAGTCGCGCACCTCTGTATTGGAGAAGGGCTTGGTCATGAAGTGGGTGACGCCCAGCCGTTGTGCCAGCTCGCGGTCCTTTTCCTGCCCGCGCGCGGTCAGCATCATGACGGGGATGTCCTTGCTGACATCGTGACCGCGCAGATCGCGCAGGATATCGAAACCGCTGCGCCCGGGCAGCATGACATCGAGGATGATCATGTCCGGCGGCAGCGCAAGGACCTTGTCCATCGCGGTGCTGCCGTCTTGATGCGTGTGCACCGTCCATCCGTCCCGCGACAGGATGAAGCTGATCGCTTCGATGATGTTCGGTTCATCCTCGATCAGAAGGACACGTTTGCCCATCTCATCGCCTCCCTGATGCGCCCACCCTCCCCGGTGGCCGTGGCCTGCAATATCACCCGTTCGACAGGCGGTGTCAAAGCCGCCTTTTTGGGGGTCAAAGACCGATCATCGCAGGCTCGCGTCTGCTGGGGCAATCATTGCGCGGGCAGATGCGGCAGGACACCCCGACAGGCAGCGCCTCGCCCGAGGGGTCCGCCGGGTCGGGCATGACAAGCATCGTGCTTTCGACGACCGGCGGAATATCGAACCGCGCGGCATGGCGCGTGGTCGCGATGGCATAGCACCGCAGCCGGTTCCCGCCCTGAGACGGCAGGGCAACGTCCAGCCGGACAGGTTGTTCGGGACGGCTTGCCGCCGAAAAGACCGGCCAGAGCGGACAGGCACCGCCCGCCCGTGGCATCGCGAAACCGGGCACCGACTTCAACAGGGTCACCGCCCCTGCCGCATCACTGATCACCAGCCCCATGGGCGGGTGCCCGCCTGCCTTGGGCAAGGTCGCAAGACGGCGCAGGACCACGACGAACGGCACCCCCATGGCCTGCGCCAGACGCGCCGGATCGTGACCGTGCTGCCGGATCGCCTCTGCCAGCCTGCTTTCGGGCATCAGCGCCGCATCGTCTGCATATTGGCGCGCATAATCCAGCAAAAGCCCGGATGCCGCCTTGCCCAGTTCGGCCTTGGCGACAATGCGTTCCGGTGGCGCCCCTGCCTCGATCTCGGCGAGATGAAAGCCGGTCTGTGCCAGATAGGCCTCGCGCTGTTCGAAGGCGGTTCCGGCCCCCTCGGCGATCGCATCCGGCGTTTCCAGATAGGCGACCAGCGCCTCGCTGCTTTTGGCAAGGCGCAGGCTGTCGTTGTGGATGTTCTCGTGAAACCGCCGCTGCCAGTCGGCATCGAGTTGTTCCGGCCCCACAAGGATCGAGGCCGACGACCGGATCGCCGTCACCGCGGTGATCACCTCATGCAGGGACTGGGCCAGTTGCGGATCGAAGGAAATGCGGTCGGACAGGACCTGCACCTGTGTCTGCAAGGCCTCGATCCGCCGCGCCTGCGCCTTGATCAGCGCGCTCCAGCCGGGGTAGCGGGCGGCCAGTTCCTCGGTCCTGGACAGTTCCACCTCGGTGCCGATCAGGGCGGCAGCACCTTTCATCAGATCAAGCATCTGTTGGTCGACGCCATCCATCAGGATTGCGGGGTCGACTTCGAGAACCCGCGCGATGTCCCCCAAGAGCTTGCCACCGATTCTGCGGCGGTTGTGTTCGATCAGGTTGAGGTAGGACGCCGATATCCCCACGGCTTCCGCGACCAGCGCCTGTCTCAACCCACGGTCGAGCCGCTTCTGGCGGATGCGCGAGCCGGCAAGCCGTGCGGCGGTCCCGGTCTTTACCCCAACAGTTTCAGTAGGTTTCTGCACGTGCGGGAAAACCCCTTTACTGAATTGACAAGAAAATTGTGCATAAATTTACAAATTCGTCCAGCCCCGACAATGGTTTGTTGCTTGAAATCCGGAACGGCCCTCAAACTGCGCCTACACTGCAAAAGTGACTGGTCGGCGGGCGTGGAGGCCCAAAGACAGGGATCTCTAGGGAGGATTTTAATGTCCAAATCTAACTTTTCACGTCGCGGCGTCCTGAAGACCGGTATGGTCGCCAGTGCAGGCCTTGCATTGCCCCAATACCTGCGCGCGCAAGAATCCGGTTTCACGAATGCGCCGGGCGCAAGCGAAGTGACATTGGGTTTCTGCGTGCCTCTGTCCGGCCCCTATGCAGACGAAGGCGCCGACGAACTGCGCGCGCTCGAGCTTGCGGTCGAGCACCTGAACGGCGGCGGCGATGGCGGGATGCTGAACACCTTCTCGTCCAAGGCGCTTGACGGCACCGGCATTCTGGGCCGCGAGGTCAAATTCGTGACCGGTGACGACCAGACCAAGTCCGACGTCGCACGCGCCACCGCACAGTCGATGATCCAGAAAGACGGCGCGATCATGATCACCGGCGGTTCGTCCTCGGGGACAGCCGTGGCCGTGCAGGCGCTGTGTCAGGAAGTCGGCATCATCTTCATGGCCGGCCTGACCCATGCCAACGACACGACCGGCAAGGACAAGCGGGCCAACGGCTTCCGCCACTTCTTCAACTCTTACATGTCCGGCGCAGCGCTGGCACCGATCCTTGCCGCGCAATACGGCACGGACCGCAAGGCCTATCACCTGACAGCCGACTACAACTGGGGCTACACCACCGAAGAGGCGATCCGGTCCTCGACCGAGGCCATGGGTTGGGAAACCGTCAACACGGTGCTGACACCGCTGACACAGACCGACTTTTCGTCCTATATCGCGCCGGTCCTGACATCGGGTGCCGATATTCTGGTGCTGAACCACTACGGCGGAAACATGGTGAACTCGCTGACGAACGCCGTGCAGTTCGGCCTGCGTCAGGCACAGGCCAACGGCAAGAACTTCGAGATCGTCGTGCCGCTCTACTCCGAGCTGATGGCCCGCGGTGCGGGCGACAACATCGGTGGCATCATCGGGTCGCAGAACTGGGACTGGAAACTCGAAAACCAGCTTGGCGCGCGCTACGCGGGCACCAACGCCTTCGTGCAGTCCTTCGGCCAGAAATACGGCTTCCCGCCAAGTCAGGCGGCGCATACCTGCTACGTTCAGGCGATCCTCTATGCTGACGCCGTCACGCGCGCCGGTTCGTTCAACCCCTGTGCGGTCGACGAGGCCCTGTCCGGCTTCGAGTTCGACGGCCTGGGCAACGGTCCGACGCTTTACCGTGCCGACGACCACCAGTGCTTCAAGGACGTCGTTGTCGTGCGCGGCAAGGAGAACCCCGAGAACGAATTCGACCTTGTCGAAATCATCGAGGTCACACCCGTCGATCAGGTCACCTACCCACCAGACCACCCACAATTCGCGGGCGGTGCCTTGGGAACATGTAACCCCGGCGCATAGGCCTGACCCTCAGGCCGCCCGACAGCGGGCGGCCTGATCTGCATCGCACCAGACAGACTGCGCCAAAGCTTGGCTGCGGACCGGCTTGGTGTATCCGCCTTCCCGAACAGAATTCAGAGGTCGCAACATGGACCAGTTCATTCTTCAAATCCTCAACGGGCTGGACAAGGGCTCGGCCTATGCGCTGATCGCCTTGGGCCTGACGCTGATCTTCGGCACCCTCGGGGTGGTCAACTTCGCCCACGGCGCATTGTTCATGCTGGGGGCCTTCTGCGCCGTCATCCTGTCGCGGCTGTTGTCGCTGAGCCATGTCGTCATCGATGAAAGCCGCACCGACTTTCTTGGCAATCCGATGAAGGTCAACGTGCCCTACCTGCATGAATGGTTCGGGCCCGAGACGGGACAGGCGATCATCCAATGGTCGGTGCCGCTGGCCATCCTCTTTTCGATCCCGATCATGATCCTGGTCGGTTTCATCATGGAGCGCGGCCTGATCAAGCATTTCTACAAGCGTCCACATGCCGACCAGATCCTTGTGACCTTCGGCCTTGCCATCGTCTTGCAGGAAATCATCAAGTATTTCTTCGGCGCGAACCCGATCCAGACACCCGCCCCGCCCGCCTTTACGGGCAGCCTCGATTTCGGCGTGCTGCTGGGCTTCGACCCGCGCACCATCATGTATCCCTACTGGCGCATGATCTACTTCGTCTTCTCGGTCATCGTGATCTGCGGTGTCTTTGCCTTCCTTCAGTTCACCACCTTCGGGATGGTTGTGCGCGCAGGCATGGCCGATCGCGAGACGGTGGGCCTGCTGGGCATCGACATCGACCGTCGCTTTACGCTGATGTTCGGCCTCGCGGCGGCCGTGGCCGGGATGGCGGGGGTCATGTATGCCCCCATCGTCGCGCCCAACTACCACATGGGCATGGATTTTCTTGTGCTGAGCTTCGTCGTCGTCGTTGTCGGCGGCATGGGTTCACTGCCGGGTGCCGTGGCGGCAGGCTTCCTGCTGGGTATCCTTGAAAGCTTTGCCTCGATGCCCGGTGTGGTCCAGACCCTGCCAGGCATCAACCAAATCATCATCTACCTTGTCGCCATCATCATCTTGCTGACCCGTCCGCGCGGGCTGATGGGCCGCAAGGGCGTTATGGAGGACTAAGCCGATGTTCGGACTAGAGAAAAAAGACGCAAGGCTCATGCTTGTGGTCGCAGCGATGGCCTTGCTGGCGCCCTTCCTTCTGAACCCCTTCCCCGAAGGCTCGGCCATGGCGCAGTTCAATGCCGGATACCCCGACCTGATGCAGCGGTTTGCGATCTTCGGGATTTTCGCCATCGGCTTCAACATCCTGTTCGGCCTGACCGGCTATCTGTCGTTCGGTCACGCGGCCTTTCTGGGTGTCGGTTCCTACGCCGCGATCTGGAGCATGAAGCTGCTGACCCTGAACATCATTCCTGCGATCATCCTTGCAGTCGTCGTCGCCGGGGTCTTTGCGTTCCTGGTCGGGTTCATTTCGCTGCGGCGGTCGGGCATCTACTTTTCGATCCTCACCCTGGCTTTCGCCCAGATGTCCTATTCGCTGGCCTATTCGGTTCTGACCCCGATCACGGGCGGCGAAACCGGCCTGCAGATCAGGGCGAGCGATACCCCTCTTTTCGATCCGGCCCTCGCACCGGGCCAGATCGGACGGGCAAATCTCTTCGGCTACGAGATGAGCAATGGGTTCCGCCTCGACGTCGGCGGGTGGGAGTTCACCTTCAACCTCGGCTATTACATCGCGGCTGTCGTGCTGATCCTCGCCTTCTACATGTCGATCCGCATCTTCCGCTCGCCCTTCGGGATGATGCTGCGGGCCGTCAAGTCGAACCAGCAGCGGATGAACTACGCGGGTCTGTCGCCAAAGCCCTATACGCTGGCCGCTTTCGTGATCTCGGGCATGTATGCAGGGCTTGCGGGTGGTCTCTTGGTGGCGATGGACACGCAAGTCGGACCTGAACGGATGTTCTGGACCGCCTCGGGCGAAATCGTGATCATGACGATCCTCGGTGGTGCGGGAACGCTCTTGGGTCCGGTTCTGGGTGCGGGTTTCATCAAGTATTTCGAGAACATCATCTCGAAGATCAACAGCAACATCCTGCATGAATGGTTCGCCTTCCTGCCCGACGGGCTCGAGGATGTCGTGGTCACCATGATCTACCCGTTCATCGGCAAGGGCTGGCATCTGACGCTGGGCATCATGTTCATGCTGGTCGTGATCTTCCTGCCGGGCGGTCTGGTGCAGGGCGGTCAGAAGATCGCGGCACTCTTCAGCCGCAAGAAAGCTGACAAAGAGACCAAATCCACAGCCACCGAACCGGCCGAGTAAGGAGACAGACAGATGGGCATTCTAGAAGTCAAAGGCATCAACAAACGGTTCGGCGGCCTGCAGGCGCTGGGGAACGTCAACCTCAGCGTTGCCGAGAACACCACACATGCGATCATCGGCCCCAACGGTGCCGGCAAATCCACCCTGCTCAACGTCCTGGTGGGCAAACTGATCCCCGACAGCGGCTCGGTCATGTTCGACGGCCAGTCGGTGCTGGGGCGCAAACCGCACGAGATCAACCAGATGGGCATCAGCCGCGTGTTCCAGACGCCCGAGATCTTCGGGGATCTCACGGTCATGGAAAACGTGATGATCCCCTGCTTTGCCAAGCGTGATGGCGCCTTCCGGATGCATGCCTTCGAAAGCATCTTCGCCGAAAAGGGCATTCGCGATCAGGCCAAGGCGATCCTCGACGATGTCAACATGTTCGAGAAACGCGACATGGTCGCCTCGAGCCTGTCGCGCGGGGACAAGCGGCGTCTGGAAATGGCGATGTGTCTTGTGCAGGACCCCAAGCTTTTGCTGCTGGACGAACCCACCGCAGGGATGGCGCGGGCCGATACCCAGAACACCATCGCCCTGCTGAAGGAAATCCGCGAAAAGCGCGGGATCACCATGGCGATCATCGAACACGACATGAACGTGGTCTTTTCGCTGGCCGAACGGATCACCGTTCTGGCCCAAGGCACACCGCTGGTCGAGGATACCCCCGAAAACATCAAGGGCCACCCCAAGGTGCGCGAAGCCTATCTTGGCGAAGCGCAGGTCTGAGGAGAAAGACCATGAACGCACCATTCAACAAGCACGTCAACAACGCGGCGACCCATCCGGCCTTTCTCAGCGTCTGGGAGATCGAGGCCTATTACGGCGAAAGCTACATCGTCCAGAACGTCAGCTTCAACATCCACGAGGGCGAGATCCTCGCCCTTCTGGGGCGCAACGGGGCGGGCAAGACCTCGACCCTGCGGACAATCGCGCGGCTCGATAATCCCGAACTGCGGCATGGCGAGATCTGGCTGGATCACAAGCCGCTGCACGAGATGAAAAGCCATGAGGCCGCAACCAACGGCATCGCGCTGGTGCCCGAAGACCGCCGGATCATCCCCGGCCTGACGGTCGAGGAAAACCTGCTGCTGGCCCAGATCGCGCCGCCGAAGGGCTGGTCGCTGGACCGGATCTACGATCTCTTCCCCCGCTTGGGCGAGCGCCGCAAGCAAGAGGGTGTGACCCTGTCGGGTGGTGAACAGCAGATGCTGTCGATCGCGCGGGCGCTGGCGCGGGACATCAAGGTCCTGCTGCTGGACGAACCCTACGAAGGGCTGGCCCCCGTGATCGTGCAGGAAATCGCCAAGACGCTCAACTACATCCGTGATCAGGGCATCACGACGGTGATCGTGGAACAGAACGCGGTGGCGGCGCTGAAACTGGCGGACCGCGCGGTGATCCTCGATATCGGCAAGGTGGTCTTCGATGGCTCGGCCCAGGAGGTTCTGGAAAACGAGGCGCTGCGGGCGCAATACCTCGCCATCTAACGCACCGCAACAATTTGCATCAAACCAAGGGCAGAACGCTGCCCTTGGTTTACGTTTTGGTAACCCGCGAGGCCGAAAGTCAGGGCAGTCAATCAGCCTGTCGGACCAATGCCATGGAAATCGCAGCAAACCTGAACGCAGTCCTGCCCCCACCGCAGTCACAGGCCCCCGCAGTGGAACGGGCGGTCACATCCAAGGTCGCCGTGCTGGAACAGGCGGACCGGCCTGCGACCCTGCCCTCGGACAGGCCCTTTATCGCGCAGGCCGTCGCCGCGCGCCTTGAAGGGTCCGATTACCCCGACCCGCCAAGCGAAATCGCGCCGCCGGAACGCACCTTGCGGCCCTATGACATCCCGATGCTGCCGTACGAACCCAGCGGCGAAAACGATGCCATCGACGCCATGGATGCGGACCGTCACGACAGCACGGACGACGACCGCTAACAGTTTTCGCATCCCCCGCTTCCCACCCCCCAAGGCTTGCCCTATAACCCTAAGGATGCCCGCGTGACGTCGCGTCGCAAGGGAACAAGAATATGGGCAAAGGCCGAGGGAAACATGAGCCAGAAAACTTCTCACGAAAGTGACGTCAGCTTCATCAAGGCGCTGGCTGAACTGCTGCGCGAAAACGATCTGAGCGAACTGCAGGTCAAGCGGGATTACGGCGAGAACGACAGCCTGAACGTCCGTGTCAGCCGCCAGATGCAGACGATCGTCCAGGCCTCTGTCCCTGCCGCAGCCCCTGCCCCTTCTGCCCCCGCACCCTCTGCCGCCAGCGCACCGGCTGCTGCCCCCGCCGTCAGCGACGATCCCGCAAGCCATCCTGG